>NZ_JBBEBZ010000132.1:0-20181 GCF_040882075.1 Nitriliruptor sp. | reverse complement strand
AGACTGGGCGACGCTGAACGGGGAGGACGACGTGAACGGTGAGCTCGAGCACTGCAACGGCACCTACCGCCGTGGGACGGACGGGGTGTGGCGCTACCCGTGGGGGGACCCGGTCCCGGGAGCCACCGACCTGACCTTGGCCGACCTGATGGCGATCCACAACGGCACCGATATCGAGGGAGCACGGATCCCGCTCCGTGCGGTGAGCCAGGCGGAGCTGGCGTGGCTCACCGGCCGCAGCGACGACCTCGACCAGGTCTTCGTGCGTCGCCGCGGATCGCACGCCCCCGACACCGGTGACCTGGTGGTGGGGATGTGGGCACCCGAGCTGCACGTGCTCACGATGCTCACCGTGAACGAGATCGCCGACCTGGCCGAGGTCTCCAAGGCCACCATCGACAGCTACCGCTACCGCGGCTACCTGCCCGAACCCCAGGCGACCCGCGGCCGAACACCACTGTGGGCGCGTCCCATCGTCCAGCGCTGGCTGAGCACCCGGCCCGGCTGCGGCTGGCGCAGCGACATCTACGGCACGCAGCGGCCCGGCCGCACCGGACCCGATCGCGCTGAGGTGGCCAGCGGGGAGAGCTGATCGGAGCGCAGACGCGCGACGACCCGCGCCGGAGCTCGGGTCGGCGCGGTGCCGGTGGCGGCGGGGGACCACCACCGGCGAGCTGCACGGGCGCCGGACGCCCGAGGGGTTCAGGCCTTGGTGGCCTGGACCTCGAGGACGATCTGGACCTTCTTGCCGACGAGCACGCCGCCGGACTCGAGCGCGGCGTTCCAGGTCAGACCGAAGTCCTCACGGTCGATCTCGGTGGTGGCCTCGAAACCGGCCTTGGTGTTGCCGAACGGGTCGGTGTCGGTGCCGAGGTACTCGGTGGTGAGCTCGACCTGCTGGGTGATGCCCTTGATGGTGAGGTCACCGGTCACGACGTAGTCGCTGCCGGAGACGTGCTTCACGTCGGTCGCGACGAAGGTGAGCGTCGGGTGGGCCTCGACCTCGAGGAAGTCGCCGCTGCGCACGTGTTCGTCACGACCCTCGTCGCCCGAGTCGAACGAGTCGGCCTGGATGGTGACGGTCGCGGTCGAGGCGGTGAGGTCGTCAGCGACCTCGATCGTGCCCTCGAAGGCGCCGAAGCCGCCACGGACCTTCGAGAAGCCGAGGTGACGGACGACGAACCCGACCGTCGAGTGCGACGGGTCGATGGTCCAGGTCCCGGTCGCGAGCGGGGTGGTGGTGGTGATGGTGGTGATGGTGGCGGTCATGGGGTTCCTCCAGGAGGATCGGTGGGGTGCGGGTGTGGTTCGTGGTCTGGGGTGACGAGATCGAGCCGTGGACCGACTCGGATTGCTCGTGCAACCTCTTCCTCGTCAAGCACATCTCCATGGTGCCGGGCGTCCGTTGACATGTCAACCTCTGACGTGGGTACCATCTACCTTCCCCCCCACGCCTCCCGAGGAACCCGTCGTGGACCCCGCACCCGCTGATCTCGACCAGCAGCCCACCCACACCGTGGGCTCGTCGCGCCCGCCCATCCCGGGGACCGACGACCCCGCCATCGGGACCTACGGCCGGCTGCACGAGGTCACGCGGCGGCTCGAGCGCGCCTTCGCTCGCACGATCGCCGACCGGTTCGGCCTGCCCATCCCTCGCTTCGAACTCCTGCTCCGCCTCGGGCGCACGCCGGGGGAGGAGCTGACGATGTCCGCGCTCGCCGACCAGCTCGGGATCACCTCCGGCGGCGCGACCCGTCTCGTGGACCGCGTCGCCACCGACGGGCTGGTCGCTCGACGGGCGTGCACCTCCGACCGCCGCGTCCAACACGTGGGCCTCACCGAAGCGGGTCGCGATCTGCTCGAGCAGGTCCTGGAGCAGCACCGCGCCGACCTCGCCCGGGAGCTGACCTCCCGGCTCGATCCCGACGCGCAGCGCCAGCTCGACGCGCTGCTCGACCTTCTGCGCTGACGTCCCTTCCTGGCGCGCTCGCATCCGGGTGCGAGCTCGGTTCCACGGGCTGGCCGACCTCGCCGTGCAGCAAGCACGCGGCGACGTGGCCCTCACCGACGGGCACCAGGTCGGGGTCGATCCGGTCGCAGGCCTCGAACACCTCGGGGCAACGCGTGCGGAAGCGGCAGCCGGACGGCGGATCGATCGGGGAGGGGACGTCGCCCTCGAGTCGGACCCGCTGCCGGGTGCGCTCCCGTGCCGGATCAGGCACCGGGATCGCCGACAGCAGGGCCCGGCTGTACGGGTGCTGCGGGGAGGTCGCCAGCTGCGTGCTGTCAGCGACCTCCACGATGCGGCCGAGGTACATGACCGCGGTCCGCGAGGCGAGGTGCTGCACCGCCGCGAGGTCGTGCGCGATGAACAGGTAGGCGAGCCCGAGGTCGGCCTGCAGCTGCGCGAGCAGGTTCATGACCTGCGCCTGGATGGACACGTCGAGCGCCGCGATCGGCTCATCGAGGACCAGGAAGTCCGGCTCACCGGCGAGGGCCCGGGCGATCCCCACCCGCTGGCGCTGACCGCCGGAGAACTCGTGCGGGTAGCGGTCGGCGACGTCCGGGTGGAGCCCGACGATCTCGAGCAGCTCCGCGATCCGCTCCCGTCGAGCGCTCCCGCCCTGGTGGAGCTCGTGGATGTCGAGCGCCTCACCCACAGCCTCGCCGACCGACCGCCGCGGGTCGAGGGACGCGTAGGGGTCCTGGAAGACCATCCCGGCCCGCCGTCGCAGGCGCCGGAGCTCGCGCCGGGGCAGCCCGGTGATGTCCTGCCCGTCGAAGACGACACGCCCGCCCGTGGGCTCGACCAGTCGGAGGGCTGCGAGGCCCAACGTCGACTTGCCGCACCCGGACTCGCCGACCAGCCCGAGGGTCTCGCCGCGGTGGACGGTGAGGCTCACGCCGTCGACGGCCCGGACCGCCGGGCGTTCCTGACGCCGGAAGGGGGGTGGTCTCGGGCCGGGGAAGTGGACCTCGAGGTCGTGCAGCTCCAGCAGCGGCTCACCCAGCACATCGCTGGAGAACGCCGAGTCGCGGGCGGCAGCGGTGTTCACGACGGTCCCCCTTGCCCAGCGACCCGCGCCAGGACCTGGCGGCGGTGTGGGTCGCCATCGGGGACCTCGTAGAAGGAGCGCACCCGGTGGCCCGGGCCGACCTCACGCAGCGACGGGCGCTGCGTGGCGCACCGCTCGTCGAGGCGTACCCCGCACCGCGGGTGGAAGCCGCACCCGGGAGGCAGGTCGGTCGGCGCCGGCGGCAAGCCGGAGATCGAGGCGAGCTCGCCACCCGCCCCCTCGCCGACCACCGGGAGCGAGGCGAGCAGCCCCACGGTGTAGGGGTGGCGCGGGTCGGCGAACAGGGTGTCGACGTCGGCCTCCTCGACGACCTCCCCGGCGTACATGACCAGCACCCGGTCCGCGATACCGGCCACGACCCCGAGGTCGTGGGTGATCCAGACCACGGCCATCCCGAGCTCGTCCTGCAGACCCTCGATCAGCTCGGTGATCTGGGCCTGCGTGGTCACGTCGAGCGCCGTCGTCGCCTCGTCGGCGATGAGGACCTCGGGGCGGCAGGACAGCCCGATGGCGATGACCACACGTTGGCGCATCCCGCCGGAGAACTCGTGCGGGTAGGCGTCCAGCCGCTTCTCGGCCGCCGGGATCCCGACCTTGTGGAGCAGGTCCACCGCCCGGTCGCGTGCCTCGTCCTGCGACAGCCCGAGGTGGTAGCGCATCCCCTCGGTGACCTGCCGCCCGATGGTGTGGACCGGGTTCAGCGAGGTCATCGGGTCCTGGAAGACGTAGCCGACGTGCCGTCCCCGCTGGCGCTGGAGGTCACGGTCGGGCAGGGAGAGCAGGTCGGTGCCGGACAACGTCGCCGTCCCGGTCACCCGTCCCGGGGGGATCGGCAGCAGCTTGGTCAGGGCGAGGGTCGAGACGCTCTTGCCCGACCCCGACTCGCCCACGATGGCCAGCGTCTCCCCGGCGTGCACGTCGTAGTCCAGACCCCGCACCACCTCGGCGCGTCCACGCTTGGTCGCGAAGGACACCTCGAGGTCGCGGACCGACAGGACCAGGTCACCACCGTGGTCGGGGCGCGAGGCGGAGCCGGGGGCGAACGTGGGCGTGCTCACTCGACCCCCCTCGACTCGATGACGGAGCGTTGCTTGGGATCGAGGACGTCACGCAGGCCATCACCGAGCAGGTTGAACGCCATCACCGTCACCAGGATCGCGAGGCCGGGGAAGACCGCCATCCACCACGCGCCGGAGGCCAGGAACGCCTGGGAGGCCTGCAGGTCCGCGCCCCACGCGGCCCGGGGAGGCTGGATACCGACACCGAGGTAGGACAGGGCGGCCTCGGTGAGGATCGCGAACGCCAGCGACAGCGAGGTCTGCACGATGATCGGCGCGGCGACGTTCGGCAGGATGTGGCGCAGCACGATGCGCAGGTCCGACGCGCCGAGGGAGCGGACCGCCCGGATGTGGACCTCCTCGCGGACCGACAGGACGCTGCCCCGTACCACCCGCGCGAGGATGGGCGTGAACACGACCGCGATCGCCAGCATCACGTTGAACAGGGACGGCTGCAGCACCGCGACGATGGCGATCGCCAGCAGGATCACCGGGAAGCTGAAGATGACGTCCATCAGCCGCATCAGCACCGCGTCCACCCAACCGCCGCGGTACCCGGCGACCAGCCCGATGATCGTACCCGCGACCAGCGACAGCCCGACCGAGACCAGCCCGACCTGCAACGACACGCGGGCGCCGTACACGACCCGCGAGAACACGTCGCGCCCGAGCTCGTCGGTCCCGAACAGGTGGGTGGTGCTCGGCCCGGAGAGCCGCTCGACGAGGTTCTGCTCGTTGACCCCGAAGGGCGCGATCCAGGGGCCCACGGCGGCGGCCACCACGACCAGCACGAGGACCACCAGCCCGGCCGCGGCCAACCGGTTGGTCACCAGCAGCGAGAGGGTCTGGCGCCAGCGGGGCGTGGCCCGCCCACGGGGGCCCTCGAGCGCGGCGTCAGCGCTCACGAGCGGATCCTCGGGTCGAGCTTGCCGTAGAGCAGGTCGACGAGGAGGTTGACCAGCAGGAAGCCAGCGGCGATCACCAGCACCGAACCTTGCAGCGCCGGGTAGTCACGTCCGTTGACCGCGTCGAGGGCGTAGCGGCCGATACCGGGCCAGGAGAACACGACCTCGACGACCACGATGCCGCCGAGCAGGGTCGCCAGCTGCAGGCCGGTGATCGTGACGACCGGGATCCAGGCGTTGCGCAGCACGTGGTGACGCAGGACGTAGCGCTCGGGCATGCCCTTCGCGCGGGCGAGGCGGACGTGCTCGGCCTGCATCGCTCCGAGGACGCTGGAGCGCACGAACCGGGTGAGGATCGACCCCGTCACCACCCCAGCGGTCAGGGCCGGCAGGAGCAGGCGTCGGAGCGACTCGACGGGGTCGTCGGTGAACGGCACGTACCCGCCGGGCGGCAGCCAGCCGAGCGTGCGGGAGACCAGCAGGATGAGCAGGATCCCGAACCAGAAGTCGGGGACCGACACGCCGACCTGGGAGAGGGTCGAGGCCGCGTAGTCCACCGGCTTGCCCTGCCGGACCGCCGAGACGATCCCGAGCGGGATGGCGATCAGCAGCCCGATCAGCAGCGAGCCCCCCGCGAGCAGCAGCGTCGCCGGGAGCCGGTCACCGAGCTCGGTGGTGATCGTCCGGCCCGATCGGAAGCTCACCCCGAGATCGCCGGTCAGCGCCCGACCGAGCCAGTCGACGAACTGGGCGAGCAACGGTTGGTCCAGCCCGGAGCGCGCCCGCAGCGCGTCGTAGATCTCCTGGTCGAATCGCGTGCCGAGCGCGGCCCGGATGGGGTCACCCGGCACGAGGTGGATCAGCGAGAAGACCACCACCGACACCCCGAGCAGGGCGATCAGCGTCTGGCCCACCCGCAGGAGGACGAACCGGGTCATCAGCCGAGGCGGGTGGTCACGAAGCGGGTCGCCTGGTCGGCGCGCGGCCTGTAGCCGGACACCTCCGAGGACCACGCCTGCACCAGGTCGGGGTTGTAGAGGTAGAGGTAGGAGACCGCGTCGACGATGCGCTCGGCCGCGTCGTCGTACAGCCCCTTGCGGGTGTCGTCGTCGGTCTCGGACCGCGCGTCGTCGAGGAGCTGGTCCACCTCGTCGTCGGCGAAGCCGTGGAAGTTGAACCCACCCTCGGAGTGGTGCTGGGCGTAGTAGAAGTCGTCCGGGTCGATGTTGCCGAGCCAGCTGAGCATGAAGGCGTCGAACTCACCCGCACCCTGGTCGGCGAGCCAGGTGTTGAAGTCCTCGGTGCGGATCGACACCTCGATGCCGACCTCGCCGAGCTGGCTGGCGATGACCTCGCCAGCCGTCACGGTCTCGGGGTACTCGCTGGTGACCATCAGGTCGATGGTCAGGTCGCTGACACCGGCGTCGTCGAGCGCCTGCTGAGCGGCCTCGACGTCGGTCTCGAACGGGGCGTAGTCGTGGTACCAGACGCTCGATTCGGGGATCGCGGTCTGGTTCGGGGTCGCCGCGTCGAAGCGGACCGCCTCGGTGATCTGCTCGATGTCGAGCGCCTGGCGGATGGCGCGCCGCACCTCGACGTCGTCGAAGGGCTCGCGCTCCTGGTTGAAGGCGAGGTACCAGTAGTCGTTGGACGGGGTCGACTCGACCACCAGGTCGTCACCACCGAGCCCGTCGACGTTCTGCGGCGGGACGGTGTCGATCCAGTCCACCTCGCCGGTCTCGAGGTTGGTCAGCTTGACCGTGTCCTCGGGGATGACGCGGAACTCGACCCCGTCGAGGAACGGTCCCTCCTCGCCCCAGTACCCCTCGAAGGCGGTCAGCGAGATGCTGTCGCCACCAGCTTGCCCCTCGAACTGGAACGGGCCGGTGCCGTTCGGGGACTCGTTGAGGTCGCCGACCTCGATGTCGTCGGCGGACACGATCGCCATGCCCTTGAACGCACCGAGCTGGGCCAGCAGGTTCGGAGCTTCACGGTCGAGGCCGATGGTGACCTCGAGGTCACCGCTCGCCTCGATGGTGTCGACCGGCTCGAGGCGGAAAGCGTTCTGTCCCTCGTCGCGGATGCGCTCGAGCGAGGCGACCACGTCGTCGGCGTCGAACTCGGTGCCGTCGTGGAAGGTCACCCCCTCACGCAGCTGGAAGGTCCAGGTCAGGCCGTCGTCGGAGGTCTCCCACTCGGTGGCGAGCGCCGGCTCCATCTCGAGGTCGTCGTTGGGCTGCACGAGGGTGTCGTAGACGTTCTCGATCACCGTGAAGGTGAAGGCGGACGTGGTCGCGTGCGGGTCGAGCTGGTCCGGTTCGCCGCCGATGGCGGCCACCAGGGTGCCGCCCTCGGCGTCGGAGACCGGCGCGTCCTCACCCGTCCCGCCGTCGTCGGCGGTGCTGTCCCCGAGGTCGAGGTCCTCACCCCCTCCTCCACAGGCGAAGGCGAGCAGCGCGACGGCGCTGAAGGCGGCGATGCGGGACCGGATGCGCACGGGGACCTCGAGGTTTCGGCGATCGCTGTCCGGCGCGGCACGGTGACGCACACCGCCCCGGTCCGTTCGACCCTACGAGCCCCCCTGCGGGGTGCCACAGGGTCGGATGACCGAACGGCCAGGGTGACGGGGCGTCGCCGCTCCCGTCGTCCATCCCGAGCCGTGCATCGTGACCGCGGTGGGCGTTGTGGAAAGAGGTGTGGACATGTGGAGGACCGACACCCCTGGAACTCCACAGCTGTGGTCACACCTGTGGAAGTCGTACGTCCGTTCGGGTCAGCCAGGGCGGTCGGTCCCGCCCGGTGACCCCGGGTACAGCTCGAAGCCGTCACCACCGACGCCGCCCTCGTTCATCCGGGCGGTGAGCCGGGAGAGGGTGGCGACCTGCGAGGTGATGTCCATCACGGCGTGGGCGAGCCGCTTCTGCTGGAACTGCCGGTCGCGCACGTCCTTGCCGTGCCGGCGCAGCAGCTCCTCGGAGACGTCCCGGAGCCGACCGACCTGGTCCGACGGCGGTTCGGCGAGCGAGCGCAGCTCGGGGTGGACGTGGGTGAGCGAGGGCCGTAGTGCTCGTCGGCGATCGTATGCAGCGTCGATGACAGGTCAGCGACCTTGCGGCGCTCCTCGCGGTCCATGGCGGGGTAGGGCGTGACGAGGTCCTGGTGGAGCTCACCGACGAACAGGCCCTTGGCGAAGGACGGGGAGGACAGCTCGGTCGATCCGGTCGCGTCGGTCTCGCTCACGGTGTTCCTCGGGTCGGGCTGCCGAGGTTGGCGACTGGAACCCGTGGACGCGTGTCCGTCCGGACACGGCGACGGGGACGCCGCGTGGCGTCCCCGTCGGTGTGGCACGGTCTTCGAGCGGATCGCTCAGATCGAGCGGGGCTCCTCCCAGAGGGCCTCGTCGAGCTCCTGATCGCGCTTGCGCTTGAGGGCCACGAACGCCCCGACAGCGCCGAGCAGGACCAGCAGGAACTTGCCCTTGCCGCCCTTCTCGGGTTCGGGGTCGCTGCGCAGATCATCGATCCGGTCGGAGGCCATGGACGAGAGCTCCTTGCCCTTCTTCTCGGCCTTGGACCGCAGCTTCTGGCCCTCTTTCTCGAGCTTGTCGAGCTTCTTCGACAGCTTCTTCGAGGTCTTGGACTTCCTGGCCATCGTTGGTGGCTCCTTGAGTTGGGCTCCCGGCACGTCGGGGCGAGCCTAGCCACGTACCCGCGCGCCGCACCCGGCCGGTCAGGGGCGTCCGGCCGTGGCGGCGGGCCCTGCGCGGCCGGGTGGCGGGAGCTCAGCGGTCCTTGCCCTTCCCGTTGTTGCCGTCGTTCCCGCCTCCGCCGCCGTCCGCAGGGGCGGCCGCACCACAGTCGGCGTTGTTGGCCGGGTGGAGTGGGTGGTTCGGGGAGCGGTTCCCCGACCCGATCATCGCCAGCTGCCGTTCGCCCGAGGTCCCCGCCGTCCCGATACCGATCGCGCCGTCGACCATCGCCAACTCGCGGAGCATCGCGATGGTCGCCGGTGCCGGGCTGCGCAGGACGTAGCCCGCGCCGTAGGCACCCTCGCACACCAGGTAGGCGTTGTGGGCGCCGTACCAGTCGAACATCCGGTCACCGGGCACCGTCCCAGCCGATCCGACGTCGGCCTGCATCGTGTCCTGCCCGGTCCCACCGAACACCAGGTCGTTGTCGTTGTGGGAGGCCGCGGAGCGATCGGTGTCCACGTCGGGGGCAACCAGGGCCCATCCGCTGGCCGGGACGAGGGGTCGCCCGGACCACCAGGAACCGGTGGGCCAAGTGCCGTCGCTGCGCAGCTTCACGTCGACGACATCGTCGCCAGCGCCTCCGTAGATGCGGTCGTCACCCACGCCGCCCCAGAGGACGTCGTGACCGTCGCCACCCCACAGCACGTCGCGTCCACCCCCACCGTTGGCGAGGTCGTCACCGGGACCACCGAAGATCCAGTCCCGATCGGCGCCGCCGAGCAGCACGTCGGTGTCGCCACCGCGAGCATCGTGGATGTCCACCCGGTAGGCGAACGGTCCGTCGAGCACCAACTCGTCGACGAACGGCCCGTTGGTCGCAACCTCGCGTTCTCCACCGAGCTCCTCGGTCGTCACTCGCCAGACCTGGCCGTGGTCACCGACGAGCGCGTTGATCCCGTCGGTCGCCTCGATCCAGTCGCGGCCGCCACCACCGAAGGCCACGTCGTCACCCGCGCCGACCGAGATCCAGTTGCGCACCGTGATGCCGGGGACGAGGAGGCCGGCGTGCTCACGTCCGTGCTCGACGTCCGCCGCCTCGTCCTCGCAGCCCCCGACCGCGCCACCCTGTACAGCCGGCTGGGCCACGCAGGTCGCGATCACGCTCGACTCGCGGGCGAGCCCGTCGGTGAGGTCCATCCGGTCCGGGACGCCCCAGACGTCGACCAGGCCGCCGTCGCCGTCACGGAACTCCGCCCGGCCCCAGTCACCGAAGACCAGGTCGTCCCCGGCACCGCTGATGATCCGGTCGGCACCATCGCCGCCGAAGGCCACGAACCCGAGCGTCGACGCGCTCCCGTCGAGCTGGTCGTCGCCCTCCTCGAGGTTGACCACCAGCAGGCCGTCGCCGTCGCGGACGTCGACGGTCACGTCGTCGGCACCGTCACCGACGTTCAGCGTGGTCGTGGTCGTGCGGATCGGGTCGCCGCTGTCGTCGCGATCCTGCCAGGCGAGGGTCGTCGGGTCGCCGTCGCTACGGACGCCGGTGACATCCACGACATCCTCGCCCTCGCCGGTCCACACCGTGACGCCTCGAGCGAAAGTGCCGTCCGCGTCGTAGGTGATCGTGCTCGCGTCATCCCCTGGGAGTCCGGCGAACCCGGCGATCGTGTCGGGCGTGACACGCCCATCGACGACCCCCTCGGTGTCATCCCTACGGCTGACCATGAGGAGGTTGTCGCCTGCGCCGGCGAGCAGGTCCACGTCTCCCTCCACGTCACGCAGGTGGCCGAGCAGCAGCCCCGGTGTCGGTTCCCCCGGGGACAGGTCGGTCACGTCCGAGACGAGCACGCGATCGTCGCCGTCGCCGGTCACCAGCTGGGTGTGCTCGGTGGCCAGCGACCCACGGACGTTGACCACGTCTGCGCTGTCGCCGGTCACGATCCGCAGGATCTCCACCGCGGCGTCGTGCCGCACCAGGCCGGTCATGCCGAGGCGGGTGAGCTCGGCGAGGTGCAGCGTGCGTGTCACCGCCGGGATGTCCGGATCGTGGTTGTCGACCGTGCGGGTCTCGTCGCGGAACAGGTCGAGGTCGGCCCGGAGCGCGCCCGGACCGTCGCTGGCGTCCACCTCGACGTCGTCGTCCCCGGCGCCGCCGTAGATCTCGAGCTCGTCGGTGATGCCCGACGCCTGGCCGTCACCGATCCGGACGGCGTTGTCACCGTCCTCGAGCCACACCCAGGTCGGGCCGGAGATCGCGGCGAGCTGCAGCGCGTCGTCGCCACCTCCGACGAAGAACTCGCTGCGGCCAGCGCGCTCGCTGACGAGCGGGGCTCCGCCGTCGCCGTCGCCGTCGCGGGCGGCGGCCATCGCCGCCAGCGCCTGGTCGTAGGTGTCGGGTTCCTCGACGGGATCGGGGACCGCGACCTCCAACTCGTAGTGGCCGTGGGTGTCCTCGACGGTCAGGGTGTCGTCGTCGCTGCCGAGGACCACGCGCAGCAGGTCCAGGCCGCGGAAGCCGACACCGCCGGCCACCTCATAGGTCCGCAGCTGGTCGTCCCGGTCGAGCTCCACGAGGTCGAACTCGCCGGCGACGCCGGTCGACAGCCCGTCGAGGCGGACGCCGGGAGCGTCGTCGTCGAGACCGTCCCGGTCGCTGGCGAGCGTGCCGTCCTGCCCGGACATCGCCGACGCATCGACGTGGGCAGTGTGCTCCGCCGTCGTGTCCACGGCGTCGGCCGGGATGAGGGCAGCGACCGGGCTGTAGGCCACCTCACCGTCGAGCAGGATCGGCAACGGGAAGTCCAGCTCGACCGAGCGCAACGCCTCCTCGGCGTTGCTGCTGAGGTTGAGCAGGTCGGCGACGACCTCGACGGTGCCCTGGATGGCGCTGAGGTCGCCCTCGTCACCGAACAGGTACGTCGAGCCGTGTGCTCCACCGATCAGGTAGGTCTCGGTACCGGCCGGCGCGCCCTTGACCCAGAACACGTTGTTGCCCTCGAGCCCGTACAGGACGTAGCGCTGCACGTTCTCGGCCGTCGCATCGATGCCACAGTCGCCGGTCGCGCCGAGTACCGCGTCCGGGTCCGGCTGCTCCGGCAGCGCGAAGACACCGGGCTTCTGGGTGATGCGGCCGTCGAGCTCGGCGACCCCGGGTGCCGAGGCACGCGGGACGCACACCGAGACGCCGTCCTCGGTGACGATGAAGCCATCCTGGAGCTCGGTCCCGATCGCCACGAAGGTGTTGAAGCCGCCACCGCCGTCGATGGAGACCTCGTCGTTGGCGACGTACTGGAAGTCGTAGTTGAAGGTGTCGTTGCCCTCACCACCGGTGGCCGTGATCGAACCGTTGGCGATGAAGGCGCGGAGGGTGAAGGTGTTGTCGCCGCCCGTCCCCTCGAGGGTGAGCGGGGCGACGTTGGAGTACACGGTGAACCGGTCGTTGGCCTCGCCACCCTTCACGGTGGTCGGGTGGCTCACCCCGAGCGAGAGCCAGCCACGGATGGATTCGCGGAACCGGAACCCGTTGGTCCACGGGTCGGGCGTGTCCTCGGCCACCGGATGGCCGGGCTTCAGCGGGCTGCGGTACGGCGCGACCTCGGCACCGTCGAACTCGGTGAGGAACTCGTCGTCGTACCAGCCGAAGATCTGACCGATCTGGATGCGGTTGCCGTCCATCAGGCGACCGGTGCCGCGGCCAGCGTCGACGACCGTCGTGGTCGCCACGTCGTCGAGCGCGATCTCGTTGGCGCCGGCGACGCCATCCACCTCGAGCGTGCCGATCGAGCTGTCGTAGTAGACGAGCTGCGTCGCGTCGGCCTCACCGGTGTACTGCTGTGAGTCGACGTCGGCCGGGTCCTGTCCGGTCGCCGGGCCGGGCCGCCCGAGGTCGTGGTCGGCGACGGTCGTCGAGCTGCCGCGGTCGAGCACGGCGACCAACCCGCGATCGGCGCCGATGGTCTCGCGGGTCCGCTTCGCCGCCGTCAGCTCGGCTTCGGTCGGTTCGACCGCGCGCAGGGCCCGCATGAGGATCCGGTCGGGCCCGGTGGTGCCGCGCACGAGCAGGGTGTCCTGCCCGGCCGTGCCGGTGTCGGTCACCCGGACGGTCCGGTCGTTGCCGTTGGTCTCGACGGTGATGTGGTCGACGCCGGCGGCCCCGTCCACGTACATCCCGAGCGGACCGTCCACGATGCGGAACCGGTCGGGTCCGGCCGAACCGAGCAGGCGGGCGATCGACTGCGGCTCCTCCACCTCGATGACACCGAGGCTGACACCCGCCGCGTCGAGGCTCTCGAACCGTCCGCCGAGGCCGTCGAGCACGCCGGTGAACCCGGTCGCTGCGGGCTGGAGGTCGAGGATCGCGGTCGAGACGGCTGCCGGCGCCGGGCCGTCGAGGGTGGCACCGTCCGGGCTCGCACCGTCGTGGTCGATGATGTTGGTCCCGAACGGGCCGATCGCCGGCGGTCGGTAGACCACCGCAGCCGGACCCCCGAGCACGAGATCATCGCCGGAGCCGAGCACCACGGTGTTGCACGCGGTGCCGGCGCACACACCGAGACCATCGCCCGCGGTCAGGTCGATGCTGCTGCCGACGCCGTCGGTGCCGATGACGATCTCGTTGTCCCCGGCCCGGGCCTGGATGGTGTCCTTGCCGCTGCCGGCGTCGAGCAGGTCGTCGCCGCCACCGCCGAGGATGGTGTCGTTGCCGGGCCCGCCGAAGACGACGGCCGGCGTGGTGATGTCGGTCGAGATGTCGACGCTGTCGTTCCCGGCGCCGAGGTCGGCGACGATCTCCTCCACGGCGGCGACCGGGAACTCCATCGGCTCGTAGGCCGTCGCGTTCGACAGGGGCGAGGTGCTGCCAACGACCCGGATGTGCGGCACGCCGCCGCGGGTGACCTGCGTGAGCGTGAAGCCCTCGGCGATGTCGCCGAGGCCGTCGAAGCGCTCGCCGGCGTACGGGCCGGCGTTCAGGACGAGCTTGCGCCCGTCGAGGTGGGCGAGCCGGTAGGCCATCGGGCAGGAGAACGTCTCGTTCACCAGCTCCCAGTCCTGCTTCCAGGACCCGCTCCACACCTTGATGCCGGCGACCCGCGCGCTGCCACCGAACGCGAGGCCGGCGTCGAGCTGCACGACGGGACGGAAGATGCAGAACGCGTCGGCGATGCTCGGCGCCGCGCCGCCGCCACCGATGCGGTGGCCCTTCACCACACGAGCCATCTCGTCGACGTGGAACTTGCCGTCGCCGCGGCCGGCGGCCGGGATGGTCAGGGATTCGTCGAACAGATCGAGTCCGCCCTCGAGCCGCACGTACCCGGACCCGCGGAAGGTCGCCTCGGCGATCCCGGCGACCGCGAACCGTCCGTCGACGCTCGCCGAGACACGACCACCGAGGGCGATGAACGGCAGGTCACGGTTGCCGTCGTAGGCGTCGACCAGGTAGAGGCCGTTGACGGGGTTGCCGGTCGTCAGACCGTGCGAGCTGTAGCCCATGCCGACGCGGAGGACCACGCCCACGGCGCCCTCGAGCCCGACCGACAGCTTGGCCTCGAGGAACCCGACGTTCAGGTCGAACAGGGTGCGCGAGAACTTGACGTTGTAACCGAAGTCGACCGCTGGCGGCGCGATCTCGATGAAGCTGACGGGCGCGGCCTCGTTGCCGAACAACAGGGTCGCTGCCGAGAGGGGGTCATCGAGCACGGGGAAGCTGACGACCTGGCCGAGGCTCGCGCCCTTCGGCTTCTGGACGGCACCGCTGAACCCCGAGCTACCACCGAGGTCACCGTTGAAGGACCCCGGCTCCGGTGGGGTCCGCGGGGCCGGTGGGGTGAAGGTGGTGCCGCCGCCGGCCATCTTCGAGAGGCTGGTCATGACGTTCTTGACCAGCACCATCTCCGGGAGTCCACCCTCACCGGTGTGCGCGAGGTCCCACAGCGAGTCCATACCCGGCGGGTTGAAGAACCCCGCCTCGTCGTCCCGAGGCAGCATCTGGTAGCCGCCGAGCTGGATGAAGCCACCCGGCGGGCTGTCCTGCAGCGAGTCGGCGACCTCGCCCATGTCGAGCAGGAAGGTGAACAGCTGCCACGACGGTTCGTTGCCGAGCCCGAGCTCGAGCATCGACCGGACGTTCTGTTCGAGCACCGGGATCTCGGTGTTGAGCGCGTCGCGGACGGGCTTGGCCTTCGCGACCGGGTTGTACTTGTTGAGCTCGAGCAGGGTCGGCCGGACCACGCCGTCGAGCAGACCCGACGCGTCGATGGCGACGTACGACACCGTGGCGCGATCACCGATGGCGAGGTAAGGGGACTCCAGCTCGAGGCCTTGACCGATGACCCCTCCATCGCCCAGCGGAAGTGGATGGGGAAACGGAACACCGGCAGCTCGGCGGCGATGTCGTCCGGCGTCTGGACCGTGATCACCGAGCTGGTGTTCACGCTGATCCTCGGCTCGAAGATGCTGTCGATCGGCCGGCGCCGGCTGGTGATGTCCGACAGCGTCAGCTTCGACGGCATGTCGAGCGCGAAGCCAGCCGAATCACCCTTGGGGCCGAACGAACCCCCCAGCTGCAGGTCGAGCTCCTCGAGGGTGAAGACGGTCACCCCGCCGACCTTCATCCCCGGCTTGGAGCCCACGGCGTTCACCGTCGACTCCTCGCCGCCCTCGATGGCCGCTGGACCGAGCGCTGCTCGGCCGTAGACCTCGAGCAGGCGGCTGAGCTCGAAGTCCTCATCGTCGGTGACCTCGAAGCCCTGCACGTAGAAGCCGTCGACCATGTCGAGGCCGAGGGTCAGCCCGAGCCGGTAGCCGGCCTTGACGCCGAGCTGCGCCTGCGTGTCCAGCTCGAAGCCCGGCACGTCGATCAGCTTCGGGGTGTCGAGGGTGCGGTCGTACTCGAGCGCGAGGTCGAGGGTGAGCTTCACCTCGTCGGCGCCGGTGAGCTGTTCCTGCCCGAGGGGTTGTCGGACCCCGTTGCTCCACACCTCCAGCTCCGCGGTGCAGGTGCCCGCGGGGCTCAGCGGGCCGCAGACCTCGGTCGCCAGTGTGCTGTTGATCTCACTGACGAACGCGTTGTCGGCCTGCTCGACGTCCTCCCACAGCTCGTCGACCGTGCGGGCGAACAGCTGCAGGTCGGCACCGACCTGGGAGAGCTTGGCCAGCTCGTCACCGACGAGCGGCAGCGAGGTGGACAACGCATCGCTGCGCGACAGCGACCGTCCGACGAAACGGCTGGTCTGGGCCGTCCCACGGACCAACGTGCCGAGGTCGAGCTGGATGCCGGACAGGTCCCACTCACCGGGATCGTGCGAGAACATCCCGGAACCACCGTTCAGCAGCTCCTGGAGGCTCGCGCCCCAACCGAGCTCGAGCGGTCCGGTCGGTCCGGCGATGGCGCCGTCGACGGTGAACGAGCCACCCCACGTCACGAAGCCCGACGGCAAGCCGTCCTCGATGGCGGTCGTGAGGTCATCGAGGGTGAGACGTCCGGCGGTCCCGAGGCTCGACAGCTCGAGCGTCGCGCTCGGGTTCCCGGTGGCGGTCGCCGACAGGTCGACCCCGATCGGGCCGAGCGTGACGGCCCCGGCGACGTCGGCGTCCAGCGACCCGGTGATGGTCGGGTCCGTGGCGGGCGAGGTGACCAGGAAGACGCGTTCGTCGAGCGGTGTGGTGGTGGGTGCGGCGAGGTCGATACCGAGCGTCGGCGTGAAGCTCGCCGTGCCGGTCGCGCTGACGCGGGCACCACCGTCGGCCGGGGAGATGCGGATCGGCAGGGCGTCGCCGAGACCGACGTCGAAGTTGAACGGGTAGCTCGCGGTCTCGGAGTAGGTCAACGGGATGGCGAGGGTGAACACCCCCGCACCGGTGACGTCGGCGACCACCGATCCGGTCGGGAGGCCAGCGCTCTCCAGACCAGCATCGATGGCGGCCTGCAGCGCGGTCAGGTCCTGGGGGTCGAGCGCCTCGACGGTCGTGGCGATCGTGTTGAGCTTGCGGTTGAAAGCGACGAGATCCTGGACCGAGACGCCGAGGACCGGGAGTTCGAAGGACGCGTCACCGGCGTTGGCCGCGCCAGCGAGCCGGTCGAGCAGCCCGGTGACCATCCGGATGGTCTGCGCCGGCGAGAGCTGCCGCAGCTTGGACCAGTCCCCGAACGAGTAGCAGACCCCGGTCGTGGCGCCCGTCAGCTGCACGCAGTCCTCGGTGACCACGACCTGGTCGCTGGTGAAGTCCGGGTCGGTCAGGTCCGCCAGCTGGCCCTGCACCTCGATGCGTGCCGGACTCGAGGCTGGGAAGGCGATGGCGTTGGTCAGCTCGAGATCGACCGCGAGGCTCCCGCTCAGGCCCGTCTCGACCAGCGCGCTCAGGTCGCCGGCGTCGGCCGACGTGGCGAGGTCGTCGAGGGTGAGCCGCGCGCCCTCACCGGCCAGGCGCATGGTCACGGCCGGGGTCGCCACGACGCTGCCAGTGAAGCCGAGGTCGAGGAACCCGAGCCGAGCCTCGCCACCGAAGCGCGGGGACACCGCCGGTGAGCCGGCCGGCGCACCGTCGGCCGAGCGCACGTCGACCGCGGCCGAGGCGAAGGGGGTCGCCGCGTCGAGCTGTTCGACCGAGATCCGGTACCCGATCGGCAGCGGTTGCCCGGTGCGGTCGGGCTCGTAGACGAAGGGAGGTGTGCCCTGGACGCCGGTGAGCTGGGCGTAGGCCCGGGCGGCGCAGGCCGCGTACTGCGAGGCGAGATCGCCCGACCCGAAGCCGTTCCAAGCGAGGAAGTCGCCGAGGTCGACCGCGTGCTTGTAGGCCGCGCCGCGGCAGACCTCCTCCGCGGTGACGAGGTGGCTGGTCGGGCCGGGCTGCACCGGCTCGGTGGTGGCCCCCTCCTCGGCGAAGACCTCGACCGGCGGGATCTGGACGGAACGGAAGCTGCCGCCGCCGGTGTTCCACGCGAGCAGGTCGCAGGCGGGTTCGAACTCGGCGTCCTTCAGCTGCCCGTTGGCCGAGGCGAAGGCGGTGGGGCTCGAGCCCGGGAGGATCCCGAGCGCCAGGCCGCGACACATATCCCCGGCCTCCAGCGTGTCCGTGGTCGGGTTCCCCGTCCCCGGGAAGTCGTCCTCGGTGATGCCGAGCGAGCTCATGACCGTGGCGTCGGGCCGGAGGTCGAGGCCGACGCGGAAGGCCAACGAAGCCGAGGCGGTGCCCTGCCAGCTGCCGGTGCGCAAGCTGACGTTCATGCCGCCGAGGGGACCGAGATCGACCGCCTCACCGTCCGTGGACACCAGCGTCGTCTCGGCGCCGTCGCTACCGGCGAGGAGGTCGGTCATCTGCAGGTCGAGGCCGGGTCCGGACTCGGTCACCGCGACCGAGCGGGCGGCAGCGGCGTCCGTGCACGAGGCGTCGGCGCCGAACAGCACCTGGCACACCTCGAACTCGACGTCGTAGGTGATGCCGTCAGGCGTGATCGTGAGGCCGTCGAGCTCGTAACCCCACGGGCTGGCCGCGTCGACCTCGCAGTCCATCAGCGAAGATGCGCACAGGATCCGCACCAGCTCCTGCGCCGACGGGTCGCTCGGGGCCGGGGAGGTGCCGTCACCCTCGATGGTGGCGATGAGCGCGGAGACCTCGCTGCCGACCTGGTCGGACAGGGCAAGCACGTCGCCGACGGTCATCCCGACCACCGGCATCTGGGTGCCGAAGGCGCCGAGGTCGTCGATGGACATCAGCCAGCTGGCGATCCACTCCATGCCGAGCACGAACGCGCGGGTGTCGACCTGACCGAACCGGGCGAGGTTGGCCGCCGCGAACGCGCCGGTGTTGGTCACGGTGGGCTGCAGCGGCGCGAGCAGCGCCTCGGCGCCGACCTCGGTCTCGAGCGCCGCCAAGGCCGCCAGGTTCCAGCTGCCCGTGTTCCACGACACCGCGAGCGGGTTCCCGCCGCTGCGGAGGTCGACCGTCCGGGTCCCGAGCGTGCCGCCGGCGTCGTAGCCGACGCCCGTGAGCTCGAGCGCGGCGGTGCCGGCGATCGTCGGCATCGGCGTCGCACAGCCGGCGGTGCACGCGAGCTGCGCGCGGAGGCCGGAGGTGCGGGCGGTCACCTGCGGGGTGACCGACACCATGCCGATGCGCGCGCCGAGGGTGTCGACGACCACGTCGCGGGGTGCCATGCCGAGGCTGAGCGACTCGAGCTGCGCGGCACCGTCGACGAGGTCGGTCAGGTCGAGCGTGAGCGACCCGTCGAGGTGGAGGTCGAACGCACTGGACGCGTGCAGGGCGAAGGGCAGCGAGGGCACGTCGGTGACCTGCTCGACGCTCGAGTCGGCCGCGGCGACGGCGTCGTCGAAGCTGATCTGCGCCTGGGTGGCGGTGAAGGTGACGCTGGCGATGCCGTCGACGGCGGCCACGGCCTCGGCGACCTCGGCTTGCGACGTCAGGCTGCCCAGGGCGAGCGCGTCCAGATCCTCGACGAGGTGGCTCAGGGTCCGCGGTTGCGACTGGTACTCCACGGCTGCGTCAGCCGGTAGCGGTCCTTCGACCCGGGGAGTCTGGCCATCGGCCATCGCCGCCATCTGGGCGGTGTAATCGGTCGATCCGTCGACCAGCTGTTCGTTGACGAACCAGCCGCCGACGAACGGGACCGGACCGAAGGCTCGGAGGTCGAGCTCGAGCTCGGCCAGCCCCGCCAGGCGAGCGGCCGCGTCGGCCCCGGTCAGGGGCACGACGTGGGAGAGTTCGGCGACGACCAGATCGTCCGAACCGGTGTAGACGGAGCCTGCTGCGAGGACGATCTCGGTGGCGTTCGGCGTGACGGGCGCCGAGAAGGTGAGCGAGTAGCGTTCGTCGCCGTCCCGCGTCACCGTCGTGATCGTGACCCCAGCCGCGCCTCGGAGGGTGAACGAGTCCGCGTCGAGCGGCTGCTGTGCGACCTCGGGATCGCCGTCATCCGCCGGGACGGTCGCGGTCGAGTACAGCGGGACCGCGAGCTCGACCGTCGCCGACGCGTAGCCGGCTGCTGGCACGACGGTCTCGATCGCGGGCTCCGGCGTGCTGGCCGACGAGATGACGGCCACGGCCCCGGCGAGCACGATCGCTCCTCCGAGCACGGCACCAACGGTCCGGATCCGCACGAGTCGTCCGCTCTGCCCCGGGACGACTTCGCCCCTGATCCCGCTGCGCGACGTACCCCACTCGCGCAGCAACCCCTGCCCTCTCGGACGGTGGCCGACGCTAGGCCGGTGGCCGTTCCGCGGCGCGGGGGTCGGGCGGTGGATCGCACGCTGGACCGGTCAGCGACCGCGCCGCGGCCGGCTGGCCACCCGACCTGACCCGACCCAGGACCTGCGGCCCGAAGCAACCGGGACAACGCGCGACGACCCCGCACGGGGCGGGGTCGTCGGAGGTGTTCCGCGTGGGCCCAGATGGACTTGAACCATCGGCCTCACCCTTATCAGGGGTGCGCTCTA
>NZ_JBBEBZ010000131.1:0-3109 GCF_040882075.1 Nitriliruptor sp. | reverse complement strand
GCGATGGTCGGCCAGCCCATCCCCCGCGGGGAGGACCCACGGCTGCTGCGCGGCGAGGGCCGTTTCCTCGACGACATGGGCCACGACGCGCTGGCGATAGCGATCGTCCGCAGCCCTCACGCACACGCCAGGATCACCGCCATCGACGCGGACGACGCGCTCGATGTCGACGGGCTGATCGCGATCTACACCCACGACGATCTGCCCGCCAAGCTCCAGGCGCCGCTGCCGCTGCTGATCCCGCACCCGGCGCTGACCCACGTCCGCACCCAGCACGTGCTGGCCAACGGCGAGGTCAACCACGTCGGTGAGGCCGTCGTCTGCGTCGTCGCGCGCGACCGGTACGCGGCCGAGGACGCGGTCGAACGCATCCGCGTCGAGTACGAGCTCCTGCCCACCGTCGTGGGGCTCGACGAGGCCATCGCGGCCACCCACGCCGTGCACGACGAGATCCCCTCGAACGTCGCTGCCGAGATGACCCAGGAGATCGGCGACCCGGACGCAACGATCGCCGCCGCTCCCCACTCGCTCACCCTCCACCTCGACATCGAACGCTCGGCGTCGACCCCGCTCGAGACCCGCGGGGTCCACGCCCACCACGACCGCGACGCTCGCCGGCTGCTGGTGCACTCCTCGACCCAGGCGCCGACCAGCGTCCGGGCGGCGATCGCCTCCCTGCTCGAGCTGCCGTTCGGCGACGTCGAGGTGGCGGCCCCGGACGTCGGCGGTGGGTTCGGCGTCAAGATCATGCACCCGTGGCCCGAGGAGCTGCTGGTGCCGTGGGCGGCGATGCAGCTCGGCCAGGACGTGAAGTTCACCGAGGACCGGCGCGAGCACTTCATCTCCGCCAACCACGAACGCGGCCAGGTCCACGACGTCCGCGTCGCCTTCGACGACGACGGCCGCATCCTGGGGCTGACCGTCGACTTCGTCCACGACCACGGCGCGTACATCCCCTACGGGCTGATCGTGCCGATCATCACCTCGACCCAGCTGCTCGGGCCGTACCGGATGACCGACTACCGGGTGACGTTCCGCAGCGTGTTCACCAACACCGTGCCGGTGTCGCCGTACCGGGGCGCCGGCCGGCCGCAGGGCTGCTTCGTGATGGAACGCACGATGGACGCCATCGCGCGCGAGCTCGGCCTCGACCGGACCGAGGTGCGGTCGAACAACTTCATCCAGCCCGACGAGTTCCCCTACGAGTTCGGGCTGACCTTCCAGGACGGCCGCGCCTACACCTACGACTCGGGTGACTTCCCGGCCTCGCTGGCCAAGCTCACCGAGCTGGTCGGCTGGGACGACTTCCCGCGCCTGAAGGAGGAAGCGGCGGCCGAGGGACGGATGATCGGCATCGGCCTCGCGACCTACGTCGAGGGCACCGGCGTCGGCCCCTACGAGGGCGGCCACGTCCTCGTCGAACCGACCGGCAAGGTCCAGGTCGCCACCGGGCTCGGTACCCAAGGCCAGGGCCACGAGACGGTGTTCGCCCAGATCGTCGCCGACCAGCTCGGCGTCGCCTTCGAGGACATCGAGGTCGTGACCGGTGATTCGCGCCGGCTGCAGTACTCGGTGGGCACCTTCGCCTCGCGCGCCGCGGTGATGGCCGGCAACGCCATCCACCTCGCCGCCCTCGAGGTGCGCGAGAAGGCGCTACGGATCGCCGCCGACGCGCTCGAGTGCGACCCCCGCGACCTCGAGCTGGTGGACGGTCGAGCCCAGGTGCTCGGCTCACCGGACGCCGGGCTGCCGATGTCGGTCATCGCCACGATGGCCAACCCGCTGCGCTACGCCTTCAGCGACGCGGCCAAGGTCGCCACCCAGTTCTCGGGCGCCTCCGACCCGGACGCCCCTCCCGTGGCCGACGGTGACCGACCGGGCCTCGAAGCCCACGGCTACTACAGCCCGGTCCGCTCCACCTTCGCCAACGGCATGCACGCGGTCATCGTCGAGATCGACCCGGACACCTCCGACATCGAGGTGCTGCGCTACGCCGTCGTCCACGACTGCGGCAAGCTCCTGAACCCCCGGATCGTCGCCGGCCAGGTCCACGGCGGCGTCGCCCAGGGCATCGGCGGGGCGCTCTACGAGCACATGGCCTACGACGAGGCCGGCCAGCTGCTGAACGCCTCGTTCATGGACTTCCTGATGCCGTACGCCACCGAGGTGCCGACGGTCGAGATCGACCACCTCGAGACCCCCTCACCACTGAACCCGCTCGGGATCAAGGGCGCCGGCGAGGCCGGCGTCATCCCGGGCTCGGCCGCCATCGCCGCCGCCATCGAGGACGCCATCGGGATCGTCATCACCGCGATGCCGATCTCCCCCTCCGAGCTCCACCACCTGCGTCAGGATCACGCGGCTGGCACGCCGGACCGCGCCTCCGCCCCGACCACGTCCACCCCCGACGGGAGCACCTCCTCGTGAAGATCACCGGTAGCCACACCGTCGAGGTGCCACGCGAGCGGCTGTGGGCCGCCCTCCAGGACCCGGCCGTGCTGGCGAGGACCCTGCCCGGCTGTTCCTCGCTCGAGGTCGTCGGTGACGACACCTACGCCGCGACCATCACGGCTGGCGTGGCATCGATCCGCGGGACCTACACCGGGCAGGTCCAGCTGCACGACAAGCAGGAGCCCGACTCGTACCGGCTGACCGCGGAAGGCTCGGGCGGGCCGGGGACGATCAACGCCGACGCCCAGGTCCGGCTCGAGGGATCGGGCGCATCGACGACCGTCCACTACGACGCGGACGCGGTGGTCGGCGGGATGATCGGCGGGGTCGGCCAGCGGATGATCGCCGGTGCGGCCCGCCGCACCGCCAGCGAGTTCTTCGACGCCGTCGCCGCTGACGTGTTGCACGGCCCGCAGGGCGTTCCGGGCGGACCGGCTGCGCTGGCTGGCGGCGAGCTCGCGGGTGTCGGTGCCGCACCGAGCGACGCGACCGGCGGCGGCCCCGGCGGCGCTGCGGCCGGCGCACCCCAGGTCGGCCAGGTCTTCGCGGGCAGCACCCCCTCGGCGGGCGGCGGATCCGCGTCCGGGGGGCGTCAGGACCTGCTGATCGCCTTCGGGCTCGGCGCCCTGGTCGCGCTCATCGGGGTCATCATCGGCCG
>NZ_JBBEBZ010000130.1:18434-20212 GCF_040882075.1 Nitriliruptor sp. | reverse complement strand
AGGGCGACCTCGACTCCGCCTGAGCTGAGAGGAACCAGCCGTGACATCGAGCTTCGACGAGCGAGCAGCCACCTGGGACGACGAGCCCGACCACGTCCGACGGGCCGCCACCGCCGCAGCGGCGATCCGTGCGGCCGTGCCGCTCACGGCCGCCACCCGTCTGCTGGAGTACGGGGCCGGCACCGGGGCGGTATCGGAGGCGCTGGCCTCCGAGGTGGGGCCGGTGACGCTCGCGGACCCTTCCACGGGCATGCGTGCGCGGATGGAACAGAAGCGGTCCGAGGGACGGCTGCCGGGCAGCGTTCGGATCTGGGACCTCGACCTGGCGACCGCGCCGCCGCCGGAGGGTGAACGGTTCGACCTGGTCGTCACGGTGATGACCCTGCACCACATCCGCGACCTGGCGCCGGTGCTGAACGGTTTCGCCACGCTCCTCGACCATGGCGGCCGGCTGTGCGTCGTCGACCTCGAGGCGGAGGACGGCTCGTTCCACCGTGACCACCCGGACTTCGACGGACACGACGGTTTCGAGCCGGACGAGCTGTCCGTGCTCCTGCGCTCCCACGGCTTCGAGGATGCACGATTCGAGCGCATCGACGAGCTCGAGCGGGACGGCCGCCGCTACCCCATCTTCCTCGCGACCGCGTCGCGGCCGACACACGGAGCGACCCCCGGCTGAGCTCGACCTGGCGACGACCGGAACGAACGTCCGGAGGCCAGACGCGCGGTGGGCGACCGGTCCCTCGCGTGACCGCGCGCGGGCTCCAGGTTCGCGACCGGTCGGTCGATATCGTGAGCACGGATGTCTCAGGGTGTTCCGGTCGCCGATCGTGGCGGCTCCCCACGTCCGGACCGCTGTCTGATCGGCTGGTCGCGCCGCACCCGCGGTCCGACGCCGGTCACCGGGATGGGCCGTCGGCACGCTGACGGCCCGCTCACAGCTGCCGCAGGATCCGACGAAGGATCGACGATGAAGCTGACCCGTTCCCGTCCGGTCGTTGCACGTGCGCGTCGCGGCGCCCTCCCTCTCGCGGCGCTCGTCGCGCTGCTCTCGTCCGGTCTGGTCCTGCCGCTCAGCGGTGCCGACGCCGCCACGACGGTCCCGCTCGGCACGGCCAGCAGCTTCGCGATCCTTGCCGGCTCCACCATCACCAACACCGGCCAGAGCGTGGTCACCGGGGACATCGGGCTCCACCCCGGCTCGTCGGTGACCGGCTTCGGACCCGGCGCGAACGCCATCACGCAGGACGGCTCGCTGCACGTCGCGAACGGGGCGGCGCTCCAGGCGAAGGCCGACCTCGGCACGGCGTACACCAACGCGTCGGGCCAGGGTCCGGCGACCGAGGTGCCCACCGAGCTCGGCGGGTCGCTCCTCACCGCAGGCGTGTACGACTCGGCATCCGGCACCTTCGGGGTGACCGGGGCCCTCACCCTCGACGCCGAGGGTGACCCGAACGCGGTGTTCATCTTCCAGGCGGCGACGACGCTGATCACCGACTCGGCCAGCAGCGTGAACCTCATCAACGGCGCCAGCCTCTGCAACGTCTTCTGGCAGGTCGGCAGCTCCGCCACGTTGGGGTCCGGCTCCACCTTCCGCGGCACGATCCTCGCTGCCCAGTCCGTCACCCTCGGGACCGGCGCCACCGTGGGTGGCCGGGTCCTGGCCCGCAGCGGGGCGGTCACCATGGACACCAACACGATCAGCAACGGCGCCTGCACCACGACGGACGGCGACGGCCCCACGGACGGCGACGGCCCCACGGACGGCGACGGCCCCA
>NZ_JBBEBZ010000130.1:0-18334 GCF_040882075.1 Nitriliruptor sp. | reverse complement strand
GACGGCAGCACGGCGCGGTTCGTGGTCACGCGGGTCGAACGGTTCGCGAAGACCGAGTTCCCCACCGCCGAGGTCTACGGCGACCTCGATCACGCGGGGTTGCGGCTGATCACCTGCGGCGGCGACTTCGATCGGGAGCGGCGCACCTACGAGGACAACCACGTCATCTTCGCCGAGCTCGCCGGTTGAGACGCGCGAACGCCCCGTCCGGGGACGGGCGTTCGTGGGTGGAGGTGATCGGATCTGAACCGACGGCCCCGCGGATAGAGGCGATCCACGACGATCCACAGTTTCAGCCTTCCGGAGTGCACCCGGAACGACGCGATCAGACTGAGCGCCCACGGGAGGAGGGGTGCCAGGTGCAGTCGCTGCCTGAACGACAGCTCGGTGACGCGGGGCTACCGGCGGAGATCGTCGACGAGATCGTCGAGCACCTGTTCCTCGTGGACGGCGACGCCGCGGACGTTCATCGCGTCGGCCAGAGCCGGTGCCCACGGGACACCGGTGACATGCCCTGCGAGCGGCGGGCCGGACGGCGCCGATCGGTAGGCCGCGATGTCCATGCGCCACGGGCGTGCGCCGAACCGTTCGATGACGGTGCTGGCGATGCGCAGGCCCCCGCGGTCGAAGTCGCCGTGGTGGAGGAGGCCGGCTCCGACGGCCGCCAGCTGTCGCAGCAGGGTCTGCACCGCAGCGGATGGCTGCCCGTCGGTGCACACCAGCGGTGCGCCGGTCGCTCCGAGCGTGTCCGCGGCCGCGGCGACCACGGTGGGGTTCTCGCAGACGTGGACGGTGCATCCGGCGAGCCCGGTCAGCGTCGGCGGGTGGCGCAGCAGGGAACCCAGGGTGAGACGGACGGGTTCACCGACGTCCGCGTGGGCCTGGAGCGTGCGGTCGACCGGCCCCCGGCCGCTGGCGGCGAGGTTCCACACCAGGGCGGGAGCCGCGAGCTCGTCGAGCAGCACACCGGCCGCCGCCCACAGCGCCCGGCGGTCGGCGCCGGTGGGCAGCGGGCCGCGCTCGTCGGGCGGCAGGTAGCGCTGCTGGAGCGCCTTGAGCACCAGTGTGGCCTCCGGTCGGTCGGCGTCGAGGCCGTGGCTGTCACCGAGCGTCTCGGCGGCCAGGCGGGCCAGCCGGACACCCGAGACGGGCAGGCCGGCGAGCACGCCCCGTGCACGTGCCAGCAGGTCGGCCGCGTGCTCCGGACCATCGGAGATGCGTCGTAGCAGACCCGTCGCGCGTAGCTCCTCACCCCAGCCGCGGAGCCACGACTCCTCGACATCGAGGCCATCGAGGCCATCGAGGTCGTGGAGCACCGCAGCCCAGGCCTCCTCGGTCGTGCGACGCCGCCCCACGTGGTCGACGATGGGGCCGTCGAGCGCCTCGATGGCCTGCCGCCAGCCGGCGCACACCCCGGCCGCGGCCAGCAGCCGGCCGACCTCGTGCAACGGCACCGTCACCGACGCACCGCTCGACGGCCGGCGACCGAGCAACCGGTCGACGGCGGCCCGCTCCCGGTCCGAGGGGTCGGCCAAGCTGATCGAACCCGCTGCGTCGCCACCGAGCTCGAGCCGGCGGCGCACCCGACCGCGGAGCCGGGCCAGGTCCTCACCACCGAGCAGGGCCTCCAGCCGCGCCAGGTCGACCGCGTCATCGCTGCCACGCCGGGCGGAGGCCTCAGGCATCCGCCCGGACTCGCTCTCGCCCGTTCCACACCCACCGGGAGACCCCCACCGCGTCGATCCCGGCTCGCGTCGCCAGCTGCGCGATCGCGAGGGCGGGAACGGTCGGGTAGCAGCCCCACTCCCGCTCGCTGGTCATGACCAGGTCGAGGTCGAACTGCTCGAGCAGACCGAGGCACTTGGCGCGCATGCTGGCGTCGATGCCGACGAACGCCTCGTCGAGCATGATCAGCCGCGGTGCGTGCGGGTCGGCGGAGCGGTAGTGGGCTGCGGCGGCGGCGAACTGCGGGATGGTCAGGGCGAGCGCCTTCTCGCCGCCCGAGCCGGTGCCGTGGCTGCGGCGGGTCAACCGCTCCCACTGACCGTCCTGCTGGCGCTCGACCACGAACTGGTGCCACCCCCGATGATCGAGCGCGGCCTCGAGGTGCGCCTGCCACGTGCCGGTCGGGTCCGTCTCGCGGACCTGCGCGATCCGTTGCTGCAGGAACGCGCCGATCTCGTCGCGCTGCGCGGGCGTCCACCCGGCGTGGTGGGCGAGCAGGTGTCGACGTGCGGCGCCGAAGGCGGGCAGGTCGGCACGCGGGTGCCAGGCGAACCGCAGCTTCATCCCCGTCGAGGTGGGCATGCGGTCGAGCTCGGCGTTGACCTCCTTGACCCAGTCCTCGCCGGCACGCAGGAGCCGGTGCAGGTGCGCGGCGACATCACCGATGAGGTGGTTCTGCAGGACCTCGCGTTCCCGGGCGGTCAGCAGGGCGCGCCGGTTGGTGACCTCGTCGACCAGCAAGCCGTGCAGTGACGGCATCGACCGGGCTGCACCCTGGAACGGGGCGGTGACCACGAACAGGTCGTCCACCAGCGACGCCGTCGGGTGCAGGTCGTGGGGGAGAAGCGCGTGCTCGAGGTCGGCGTAGTGGCCGTGGATGCCGCGCTGGACCCGGCTCCAGCTGGCATCATCGACCGTGGTCTCGGCCAGCGCCTGGTCGATGCGACGCGCCACCCGCACGCCGCGATCGGCCGACCACACGCCCGCCGGCCCGTCGGTGGGCTCGGCCACCGGATGTCCGGCGACCGGGAACAGACCGGCACCATCGGCGGCGGCCAACCGTCTGATGGCCTCGGCGCGGCGTCCCGTCTGGTCGTCGAGCGCCTCGGCGAGGTCGTCCATCCGCTGCTGGGCCGCCTCGCGGGCGCCGGCGGCGACCACCCGGTCCTCGTCGAACCGTTCGCGTCGCGCGGTCGCTGCGACGAGGTCGGACCGGGCGCGTTCCAGCCGTGCCAGCAGCTGGTCGGCCTCCTCACCGACGGTGGCTTCGAGGGTGTCACGCCGGGTCGCCGCGGCCACGGCGGCGTCGCGCGCCTGCCGAGCGCGGTCTGCGTGGCGCTGCAGGTCGGTCGTCGCCGCCTCGAGGTCACTCTGCACCCGGTCGTGGTCCGCCAGGTTCCCCGCGTGGGCGACCAGGGTCGGCCACAGGCCGGCCAGCGCCGTCTCGTGGTCGGCCAGTGCGTTGGCGAGACGGTCGAGATCGTCGGCGTGCTCCGCCAGGCCGAGGTCGGTGGCGGCCTGGTCGCTGGCGGCGCGGGCCTGGTCCAGCCGCGCCGTTGCGGCGGCGACGCTGGCGTCCGCCTCGGCGAGACGGTCACGCAGGGCGGCGACCTGGCGGATGGCGGCGACGTGGGCCGCAGCGGCGTCGCGGATCGGGGTGTCGGTCGGGGCGGTGTCGCGCTCGTGGGCCAGCTGGTCCGCCCGTCCGGCGACGCGGTCGCGGTCGGCGCCGAGCGCAGCCAGGGTGGCGTCGAGCTCGGAGCGTCGGCGGTCGAGGTCCGACAGCCGGTGGCGACGGGCGGCCTCCCGCGCGGCGTGGCCCAGGTGCTCGGCGGCGGGCTTGGTCCAGCTGCCGTGCAGCGGACCGTTGCGGTAGCTGCCGTCGTTGGCGACCCAGAGGGTGCCGACGGCGGGGCGCCTGCCGATGCGCGCCAGGATGGCCGCGACCGTGTCGGCCCCGACGGCGGACGCTTGGCGGTCCTCGCCGTCGATGGCGGGGACGAGCACCGCGCCGAGCCCCCCGTCGGCGGCCGGCGACAGATCGCCGACCACGAGCACGACGTCGTCGGTGCCCGCCTCGAGGACCTCGCCGTCGGGCGTGACCCACGCGTCGAGGAGGCCCGCCGCCTCCAGGGCGGCTTCGTACCCGGCGGTCCGCTCGGGGTCGAGGTCGGCCGCCGGCTCGACCAGCTGCCACAGGGGGGCGCCGGGGCGAGCGGCGCGGGTCTGGGGGTCCCGGGTGTGGGGTGGCGGTGGCGGCAGGTGGCGAGCGGCGGCGACCGCTGCCCGCTCCGCAGCCAGCTCGTCGTGGCGGGCGACCGCGTCCGCACGCGCCGCGTTGATCGTCGCCCGGTCGTCGGCCAGCTGCGTGGTGGCCGTGGTGACCGCGTGCTCGACGGCGCGGACCAGCGGTGAGCGGTCCGCCTGGGCGTCCCGCCACGTCTCGAGCTCCCACGCCAGCTCGTCGGCCGACGGGACCGACAGCTCGCGCAGGTCGGCGATCCACCGCCGGTAGTCGGCGACCACGTCGCCGACCGCCCGTTCGCGTGCGGCGGCGCCGTCGCGCTCGTCGTCACGAGCCGTGTCGAGCTGGCCGGCGAGCTCGTCACGGCGGTGGCGCACGGTGGTGAGCTGCGAATCTGCCGCGACGACGGTGGCGCGCAGGTTGCGCAGGTGGGTCAGCGCGTCACGACGGCGGGTGACGGCCTGCTCGGCCGAAGCACGCGCCCGGTCGATCGTGGCGAGGTCGCGCAGGCCGGTCGCCTCGAGGTCGGCGACGGCACGGACGTGCTCCGTCGCGAGCACGGCCGACGCGGCGGCCGCGCTGGCCAGCTCGGTGGCACGGACGACGGTCGCACGCGCGTCGGCCAGACGGTCGGCCGACGCGGCGACCCGGGTCTGGTGCTCGGCCACTCCTCGATCGGCGCGGTCCCGGTCGGCCTCGACGTCGCCGGCCCGCTCTGCGGTGTCGGAGGCGGCGCGCCGGGCGTGCTCGAGCTCCCGGACGCGGTCCATGGCCGGGGACGCCTCCAGCGTGCGGGCTTCCTCGGTGTGGCGCCGTTCGTCGTGGCGGGCGGCGTCACGTCGTGCGGTGAGCTCGGCGAGCCGCGCGTCCGCCTCGCCACGCTCACGTTCGGCATCGCGCAACCGACGTTGGGTCCGCTCGTACTCGCCGTGGGTGGCGGTGACCTCGAGCGCTCGACGGCGGGTCGCGACCGCGGCGTACCGACGGTAGGTGTCCAGGAACGTGGCGGTCGCCTCGGCGGCCGTGGAGAAGGCGTCGAGCTGCTCCCGGTCGGCCTCGAGCGTCCGGAACGCCTCCGCGACGTCGCCGATCACCGCGCGTGGGAGGGGCGGCAGCGCCTCGCTGAGCGCATCGGAGAGCGCCTGCTCGTCCATCTGGCGGGACAGCTGGGGGCGACGCAGCTGGATGAGCAGATCGACGAGCGCGCCGTAGCGGTGCTCGCCGAGGCCGAACAGCCGGCGGTCGACCTCGGCGCGGTACGCCTGCGCGGTGTCGAAGACCTCGCCGTGTCCCTCGAGGCCGGACCGGAGCCGATCGCGCGTGAGCGCCTGCCCGGCGTCGGCGACCAGCGACAGCGTGTCGGCGGCGACTCGGAGGTCCTCGCCGACCTCGCCGACCTCGCCGACCTCGCCGACCTCGCCGACCTCGCCGACCTCGCCGACCTCGCCGTCATGGCCGCGGACGTTGACGATCCGCTGATCGGTGACGAAGCACCACTTGGACGCGAGGCCGCGGCCCTTCACGGCGCGCATGCCGATACCGAGCGTGCAGAAACGCGGCGTGCCCGCGTCGAGGCGGCCGAACTCGATCCACGAGTAGCCGAGGCGGTCGTCGTGGCGGCCGAGCAGCAGGTTCCACTCGATGCGCTTGGCCGTGTCCCCGTCCGGTTCGAGCCGGTGCGAGCTCACCTCGCCGTCGAGCAGGAACGGCAGGGTGAGGGCGAGCACGCGCGACTTTCCGGTCCCGTTGTTGCCGCGCAGCAGCAGCCGCCCGCCAGCGAAGCGGAACTCCTCGTCGTCGAAGCGGTAGAGGTTGAGTAGCCCGATGCGCAGCGGCTGCCACCGGGAGGTGGCGGGGGCGGGCAACGACACACCACGGCCGTTCGAGGATGCGTGCACGGTCAGGCCTCGAAGAGGGAGGGGACAGCAGCGGGCAGGGTGGGAGCGGCGACGACGTACCGGGCGATCGCGGGGCGGGGGACCACGCCGGTCTGCACGGTGCGCACCAGCCCGACCGCGGCGAGGCGGTCGAGGACCTCGGCGCTCAACCGGATCTCCGCGCCGGCATCGCGCACATCGCGACGCCAGTGGTCGGCGTGTTCGGTGATGAGGTCGGCGACGACGGCCTCGACCTCGCCCGTCGCGACCACCACCCCCGGCTCGTCGCGGAGCCGGCGTGCGAGCTTCTCGGCGACGAGCAGCGTGAGGTGGCCGTCGGTCCCCTGATCGGGCACCTCGAGGTCGGTGGCGTCGCCACGCTCGTCGACCATGGCGATGCCCTCGGCGCGGACCTCGGGTTCCAGGCCCGTCGCCTCGGTCACGGCGGCGATCAGACGGGGGCGTTGGCTGGTCAGGTAGGCCCGCTGCTCGTCGTCGAGGTCGTCGAGGTAGACGACGGGGTCGTCGAGGAGCCGGCGCGTGAGGTGGGTGCGGATCGCGCGGTTGTGAGCCTCCGGGGTGTCGGGGGCGACCTCGGCCGTCAGCGCGACCAGCCGCGCATCGGGGTCGACGGCCTCGACGCCGGACGGGGGCCGGCGGGCGACCAGCACGGCCGACAGCGCGGTGCGGTCGATGGTGTACAGCGCATCGCCGGTCCCCGCGACGTAGTCCGCGTCGGCACCATCGACGTGGCGGAGCACGCCGAGCTGCAGCAGCAGGCGGACGATGGCGACCAGGTCACGGCGCTGGTCGCGCGTGTCGAGCTCGAAGGCGATGCCAGCCTCGCCCAGCTCCGGGTCGGCGGCGACCGATCCGACGATGAGGTCGGCGAGCTTGCCCAGCGCCACCTGCCGATCGGCGGTTTCCAAGCTCGCCAGCGCCAAGCACAGCAGCACGTAGCGGCGCCGCGAGAACGGCGGGTCGGCCGGTCGGGCACGGGCGGGGCGGCTGCCGTCATCGAGGGTGGCGGGGACCTTGCGCAGCCGGGCGAGGGTGGTGTCGACCGTCAACGTCCAGCCGGCCTCGTGGGCGAACCACCGGCGGAGCCAGTCCGCGTGACGACGCACCAGCCGGAAGGCATCGAGGTCGCGGTCGGCGTGCAGTAGCGGCGAGGTGAGCAGCGCCCGGGCTGCGCGGCGGCGTTCGTGCCGCTCCTGCTGGTCACGTCGGTCGTGGACCTCCGTCGAAGGTGTACTCACGCGCCGACCTCCTCGGGGACGAGCACGTCGTCGGCGGCCGTCGCCCTCCGTGGCCGGCCAAGGTCGGTGCCGGTGAGGTCGACGATGGCCACGTGGTGATCGGGACCGATCAGCGCCCCGTCGGTCGTGACGATGGTCGCCTGCCGGTCATCGTCGGTGGGGGTCAGACGGATCTCGAGCCCGCCATCAGCGGAGGTGACGCGGACGGCGCGGTCGGGGCCTGCGACCCCTGGCGCCGAGGCGGACAGGGCCTCGCCGAGCAGGTCGAGGAACGCGCCGAAGGCCGCCGGGTCGAGGTGGCCCAGCTCCGACAGCCGGACGGTGCCGTCGGTGACCAGCTGAGCGCGCGCGTCGGCCAGCTGGGCGGTCTCCAGCTCGGCCTGCCGGGCGAGCAGCGCCTTCTCCGCCGAGCGATCCACGATGCTGGCGGGACGGCCGCGACGCACGTAGTGGCCGGTGCGACGCAGCTGGGGCGAGACCTGCAGCGGTGGCGCGTCCAACCAGCTGATCGACGCACGCACCGGCTCGTCGGCGCGGGCGTCGAGGGTGTCCCCGTCGACCTTGAGGTGACGCGAGGGGCTGAGACCGAACGCGGCGCGCCACAGCCGGTGGGCGTCGGCATCGCTGGGGCACTGGGCGAACCAGCGGGCCAGGGTGCGAAGGTCCGCGGGCCGGTCGGTCCGCGATACCCGTCGCTGGTTGATCTGGCTCACGGCCTGCAGCAACGCCGGGATGGCTCGACGCGCCCGCTCCCGGAGCACGTCGGCCTGGGCCCGGTCGTCGGTGGGCGCGACGAACCAGGCGGTCAGCCCCGCCCACCGATCGCTCCAACGGGCGTGGACCGCCGCACGGTCCGCCTCGGTGACCTCGAGCCGGTCGGCCAGGTCCCGCTCGGCGGCCAGTGCCAGCAACCGGGCCGAGCCGGCCGCGTCGATGTCGGCGAGCAGCGTCGCGATGCGCCCTTGGGCCACCACGAGGTCGCCGATGAACCGCTCGAGGTACTCGATCAGCCGGTCCTTGTAGGCGAGGAAGGCCTCGAGGTCGATGCCGTGCAGGTCGACGGTGCGCTGCAGCCCGGTGATGAAAGTGCGGGCCCGGTCGGTCAGCTCCTCGAGGCGGGTCGTGAGCGTGGTCAGCGACCGGTGGACCTTGCCCGGGTCCGGAGCCTCAGCACGGGCCAGGCCCAGCAGCTCGGCCAACAGCTCCTGGATATCCGCGAGCGCCGAGGTCTGCAGCTCGCCGGGGACCACCAGCAGGTCTTCGAAGTGGGCGACGGCACGCTCGGCCGCCTCCCCCTCGAGCGTGAGCTGGTACAGGAACCGGGCGCGGTAGAACTCCTCGACGGTGGCGACCTCGGCGGTGTCCGGGTCGGCCCGCAGGTTGCCCCACTCGACCAGCTGGGCCAGCAGCGTCTGCACGCCGTCGCGGTCGACGGCGGTCCCATCGTCGTGCAGGGAGGTCACGACCTCGTCGGGGCGTAGGTGCAGCACGAACCGTTGTTTGGCGTGCAGGAACGCGCGCATGACCTGCCGGTAGCGCTCGGCCTTCTCGGCGGTCAGGTACGCGAACACCGTCAACTGGTCAGTGGACACGCACTCCCCTGTGTTGATCTGGCCGACGTCGTACTGACGGATCGTCCCCGTGACGGTATCCACCGACCGGGCCGCCGGGCCATCACCGCGACGTCCCGTCCCCAGGCTGGGAGGTGATCGTCACCTACTCGCACCACGGCTCCTTCGTGCTAGCATTGACAGCACTATCTGCTGGCGGTCCGGGAGGTCAGTCATGGCGACCATCACGGTGCGCAACCTCGATGACGAGGTACAGCGTCTGCTCAAGAGGCAAGCGACCGACCATGGCCGGTCGATGGAAGCCGAGGTGCGCGCGATCCTGACCGCTGCGCTCACCCGAGGCGGGCTGGCACAGGCGTGGGTCACGGCCACCCATCACCTGCGAGGCGACGAGATCCCGCTGCCGGAGCGCTCCGAGCCCCGCCCGGTCGATCTCGGATGATCGTGCTCGACACCAACGTGCTGTCCGAGCCGCTCAAGATCAGGCCCGACGAGCACGTGCTCGCCTGGCTCGGCTCACTCGATGAGGTGGCCGGTGTGACCTCGGTCAGCGTCGGCGAGCTGCTCACCGGTGTCCGAGCCCTGCCGACCGGGCGACGCCGCCAGGGCCTGCTGGAGGCGATCGAGTCGACGCTGCGGACCTTCGCCGGTGCCGTGCTCGCCTACGACGAGCCGGCCGCACGCCACTACGCACGGTTGCAGGAACGACGGCGCGCTGCCGGCCGGCCACTCGCCGTCGAGGACGGCATGATCGCCGCGATCTGCACCGCGCGCGGCGCGACCCTCGCGACACGCGACACGACCGACTTCACCGGGCTCGACCTGGACCTGATCGACCCGTGGTCGACCTCCAGCTGACCGGTGCACGGGACGCGAACGCCCAGCAGCAGTCGCCGACCAGCTCCGCTCGCGCCAGCATGGCCCGCCTTCCCGCGACCAGCTGACGACCGGCCCGCCAGCATCCCCTCGTGCACACGTGACAGGAACGACCCGACCTGCTGCGTTCGAGGTGCGCCGCAAGGTCCAGTTCACCAGCGGCATCCAGGTACGCAAGTGCGTCGAGCTGCCAGCCCGTGCCGTCGAAGTCGGCTGCCAGCAGCCAACAGGAGTCGTCCTCGAGCAGCGGGTACAGCCCGACCGTGTCCTCACCGGACAGATGGCGCCGGACGACCTCGTTGGTCACCGGCAGGTACCGACGCTCCCGGCTCGGCCGGCCCTTCCGCCACCCCCCGGCCACGGCCGGCACGTACCCAGCCTCACCGCGCGAAGTGCTCCAGCGCACCGCGTGGACGTCCTCGCGGCCACGGAACAACGACCGGAACAGCCGCACCCGTTCGGACAGCGGGGAACGTCCATCCACCGGATCCGGCTGGATCGACCGCAACGCGACCGACGTCGGTCGCGCAGGTTCCTGCGGCAGCGGCTCGTCGGGTCGAGCCCCACCAGCTGCCGTAGCCGCGCGTTGTCCTGGCGGAGCCGATCGACCTCCACGCGTAGCCGCTCGTGCCCCGAACTGGGATCACACCGATCCGGCACCTCCACCACCTTCTCGTCGAGGAGCGTGACACCTCCGGATCAGCAGCAGCAAGCGCGGCGAATGGCGACCACCGCGGACCATCTCGGTACCGTCCGACGATGCCGGATGAACGGGAGACCACTCATGGCCCGGAAGCCACGTCGAGGTGGAGCGTTGCGCCCGGTCGGGGGCCAGGCGGAGCCGCAGGAGCCCGACCTCCTCGCCGAGGTCCGCGACCTGCTCGCCGAGCACCACCCCCTACCGCTGCTGACCTACGTCAGCGGCCTGCTCGACGCGGTCGAGGATCCCGGGCCGGCCATCTGGACGCAGCCGGCGCCCGAGGTGAGCCTGACCGGGCTCGTCGACACGTTCGCCGCCGTCGATCGGCTCGAGACCACCGCCCTGCTGGTCGTGATCGCCGAGCTCTCCGACGACGAAGTTCTGGTCCGTCGGGTCCGCCGCGACCTGGTGGGGCGCGACCACCGGCTGCCGGCCTGGTTGGTCCAGCTCGCAGCGGTGCAGCCTGTGGACGCACGCCTGGCGGCGCATCCGCTGGGTGCGTTCACGATGGTCCTGATCGGCCTACGCACCGCTGCCGGCGCCGAGACCACGGCGGTGGTCGAGATCGACCACACCCTCGGGACGGTCGCAACCGAGGGGTTCTGCTACCCGGGCCCGGTCGACGTGGCCGCCGATGAGCTCGACGATCCCGACGATCCCGAGGTCACCGTCGCGACGATCGACCTCGCCGACGCACGAGCCCGCATCGAGGAGGCCGTCGCGACGGGCCGCATCACCGTCCCACCGTTCGAGACCGACACGTGGCCGGCCGTCCGGCCGTTGATCTCGTGGGTGCTCCGCCAGCTCCCGACTGGCGGGGAGGGGCGAACCCGACCGGACGTCAACGACGCCGAGCGGGCGGCGATCACCCGCGCGTTCTTCGCCTCGCCGTACGGACGCGACCACGACGACCAGGACGGTCACGGCCTGCTCGACTCGCTGCTGTGGTACGGCTGCGACTACGGCACCGGCGATCCGTTGACGTGGAGCACCGCCGAGGTCGAACTGCTCCTCACCGACTGGCTGCCCCGCAAGATCATCGCCGACGCCGAGTACCTCGCCGCTGCCCCTGAGCTGCTGCGTGCCCTCATCCGGTTCGGACACCACGAGCGGGGCGTGTCCGACGAGTTGACCCGCTTGGCGCTGGATGCCGTCGACGAGGACGAGCCCGAGTACCAGGACCTGATCCGTAGCGACCGGCCGCGAGGCCCGGCGGCGCTGCTGGCGGCGATGGGGGTGCTCGACGACGACCTCGATCCCGACCTGGCGGGCCTGCTCGGCGACGCCGATCCGCTGGCGCAGCACTTCCGCGCGATGCTGCAGCGGTTGGAGACCGATGTCGGTGGCGCCGATGCGCTCGACGGGCTGGGAACGGCGCCGCTCCCCGATGAGCTGTTCGACTGGGAGCGGGTCCCCGCTGTGGCACGGGAGCCTGTCGGGGAGGTCCTCGACCTCGCCGACCGGTGGTGCGCCGAGGTGCTCGGCGACGTCGAGGTGCGCACGGTCTGTCGCCGCGTGCTCGCCGACGTCGCGGCCACGGACCCGGGGATCTTCACCGGCCGCGGACACGCCCGCACGGCTGCGGCTGCCATCGCCTGGATCGTCGGCAGGGCCAACGGCCTGTTCGACTCCTGGGGTGCCGGCTGGTCGATCGGGGAGATGACCGAGTGGTTCGGTGTCTCGGGGAGCCCGTCCCAGCGGGCGCGACGGATGCTGCAGGCGCTCGACGTCGACGGTGATGCCCACCAGGGCATCTCGCTGGGCACCTCCCGGTTGCTGACCGGTGAGCGGCGCCGGCAGTTCGTCCAGCAGCGTGATGCCGCGCGTGCGTACCTCGGGCGGGACGAGGACATGGCCGCCGTGCTCGAGGGGCTCGCGGCTGGTGACGACTGGCTCGATCCCGAGTTCGATGACGAGGACGTCGCCTCGTGGCGCGACGTCCGACCGCAGGACCTCGACGAGGCGTTCCGTCACGAAGGGCTCCCTGAGCGTGGCGCCGACCCGGCACCGGCGCAGCCGTGGCGGACGCCGGAACCGATGGACGTGCTGGCGGTGGCCTGGTTCCCGCCCGAGCAGTTCGCCACGGCCATCGACCGGTGGCCCGCGCTGGCCGACCGCGTCGGCACCCGCGACCACCAGGAGTACGCCCGGGTGGTGCAGGGCACCTTGCTCGACCTCGCCCGTGAGTTCGGGCGCCATCCCGTGCTCGTGCCGGTGACCACCGCAGCACTCGAGGAGCATGCCGAGCAGGTGGGCCTGGACCCGGGCGGGTCGCAGGCCCGCGCCACGCTCGCCGCCGAGCTCGACCGGCAGGGCGCAGGCAGCGAGTGGCCACCGGGCCGCAACGACCCCTGCTGGTGTGCCAGCGGACGCAAGTACAAGCGCTGCTGCGGGACGGTCCCCATCGATCCTGACCACCGACCCGTCCCGACCGGCACGGGCGCCGAGGAGGTGCACGCCTACGAGCTCGAGGTCGACCTCGCGGGGGTGAAGCCCCGGATCTGGCGACGGTTCCAGATCGCGGCGGGGTCCACGTTCGCCGACCTCCACCTCGCGCTGCAGGCGGTCTGCGGCTGGGAGAACGACCACCTATTCGCGTTCCGGACAGCCGACGGCACAGAGGTCGCCGGTGTCCCGTTCGACGCCCCCTTCAGCGTACCGGCGCCCGACGCCACGACCGTCCAGATCGACAGCTACTTCAGCGGCAGGGACCACTGCGTGTACGAGTACGACTTCGGCGACGGGTGGGTCCACGACATCCGGGTGGTGGACCGCATCACCGAACCGGTGGACCACCAGCTACGGCTCCTCGACGGCGCGCGGGCCTTCCCGCCCGAGGACTGCGGCGGCCTGCCCGGCTACCACGACTGCCTCGAGATCGCCCAGGGTGGTGCCGACCCCCACGACCGGGCCGAGTGGCTCGGCGACTGGGACCCCGAGGCCTTCGACCTCCGCGCGGTGGCCCGCGACGTCGACCGGTGACCACCGACACCTCGTTCGCGAACCAGCTCACCGACTGACGGCGCGACCGTCTACTCGAGCGGTGCGACCAGTGTGACGTGGGCGCTGTCCATGCCAACGCTGTGGTCCAGGATCCGCGCGACGTCGTCGAAGGGGCCCGAGACGTAGGAGGGCTTGCCGTGCAGCCCGAAGCCGATGTCGCTGGGTCCGTCGAGCGCCTCGAGGTGACCCGCGGCCGGCCAGAAGTCCGGATGCGGCTCGAACCCGAGATCGACCGCGTAGGCGGCGCCACCCCAGACCAGGTGACGAGCGAGCTCGACCGGCGCCTCGACGCGACCACCGTCGAACGGCTCGGAGTAGCGGCTGGCGAACCGCTCGAGCCCGCGACGGCTGGTGACCCGCGGTCCGAGCGCATCTTTGACCCCGAGGCAGTAGGTGTCCACGAGGGTCTGGCTGCGCTGGGTCCGCTCCCTGGCCAGCTCGCGCACCAGCGGCGCGATCCGGCCGCGGGCCACACCCAGCTCACGAGCGATCGCGTTGGTCGACAGCCCGTCCGATCGCAGGCTGCGGATCCGCTCCCGGAGTTGCTGGTCATCGAACCGCTCGTCCACGGCGGTCTCCTCCTCGCTGGTCCTCCGGGCGTGTCCTCTCGTAGCCGCGGCCGATGCCAGATCGGTGGATGTGACGTCACCAGCTCCGTGGTGTGTGGACGGGCCGCGTTCCCCCGTGCGGTGCGCTTCCAGCGGTCTGCTCGCGACACAGCTCCGTCATGCCAGCATCGCCGGCATCGCCGGCATCATCCACTGGCTGGGCGAAGCGCAGTCCCGGTCATCCCGGCGCGCGACCGGGCCGGTTCGGCTCAGGCACTCGCTGCGCACGAACTCCGCTCGGCCTGGCCCTGCTTGCCAGGATCGTCCTCTGACTCCCGTTCCCCGTTCCTGAGCCACCCGCTGGAACCTTGCGTGCTACGTTTGCGACACTCGATCACGAGGGTCGGCGATGACACGAACCGTGCCCCACCGTGAGCTGCGCAACGACAGCGGTCGCATCCTCCGTGAGGTACAGGCCGGCGAGACCATCGCCGTCACCAACCGCGGCGAGGTCGTCGCGCTCTTGGTGCCGCCCGCTCGCCACCCCCGCGACACGCTGCGGGTACGGACCGCCAGGACGAGGGGAGGGTTCGGCGCGCTGCCGCGAGCAACCCGTCAGACCCCGAGCGGTGAGGTGCTCGACGAGCTGCGCGCGGATCGATGACCACCTACGTGGACACCTCGGCTGCAGCGAAGCTGCTGGTCGAGGAACCGGAGTCGTCAGCGGTTGCGGGCTGGCTCGACGAACAGGTCTGGTCGGGCGGCATCATCGCCTCCAACCTCTTGCTCGAGACCGAGCTGCGGCGGTTCGCGGTGCGTGAGCAGCTTTCTCAGGTGGCCGTCACCGAGATCCTCGATCGTCTCGAACTGGTCGAACCCGACCGCGCGCTGTTCCACGAGGCTGGCATCCTGCCCGGCGGCACGTTGCGGAGCCTCGACGCCCTGCACCTGGCGACCGTCCTGCGACTCGACGCGGAGTCGCTGCTCACCTACGACGTTCGATTGACCGCAGCGGCCGAGTCGCTCGGAGTCCGGGTCGTGGCACCCGGCAGCTGACGGAGACCACGGCCAGCGAGCTCAACCTCGGCTGATGCCGAGCGGCCTCCCAATGCTCCGCAGCGGAAGCGCTCGGCGGCGGTGCAGATCGTTACGCGCCGACACCGCTCGCGTCGAGCCGGCGGCGCCCGACCTCGAGGTTCGCCTGCTCCGCTGCGACGCGGCCCGCCGACCAGCCGGAGCCGTTGCTGATCGAGGTCGTCTTCTGCACGAGCTCGGGGAAGGCATCGCGCGCCGCGGCCTCCACCCGGTCGTCGCGGGCTGCCAGCACCGGCAGGAGCCGGCCGTCGTCGCCGGACGCCGCGACCTGCTCCTCGGTCGCGCGTCGCAGCCGCTCACCGATGCGTTGCCCGAAGCCGTACAGGAACGATCGGCGGAACGAGCGGGTCCGCGATCGGCCGGCCCCATCGCGGCGTGGCCCTTGTCGGACCATCGCCGCCGTCGCCTGCGCCAGCAGCGAGGTGGCCAGCAACTCGACAGCGTCGAGGTCGTGGTCGTAGCCGAACGCCGTGATCCAGCCGAGCCCGCTCGAGTACACGACCCGGCACCGGTTGACCTCGGCCACCTGCGCGATCAGGTGAGCCTTCGCGTCCGCGTACGGGTCGTCCACCAGGATGCGCCGCAGCGACGGCTCTCCGACATCGTCGACCCCGTGCAGCAACGCCTCGTCGATGGCGTGTCGAGCGATCAGCTCCTGCGCCTTGGCGGTGAACGCCTCGGCCTCCTCCTCGAAGTTCGTCGCTTCAGCCTTGGCGAGCAACGCGCGGACCCGTCCGAGCATCCGAGCGTCGAGGTGTCCCGTCGCCGGGGCCGACCGCGTCCCACGCTGGTCCGGGGCAGGCATGGCGTGGGGGATCACCGGGAGCCGGCTGAGGAAGCCCAACACCTCGATGAGATGCCGCAGCCGGTCGGTGTCGAGCGGCAAGCGGGACGCCGCGGCCCCTTCGAGCTCCTCCAGCTGGTCCGCCCAGCGGGGGTGGAGCGACTCCCCGCATCGCTGCCGAGCTCGCCCGTCGGCGACCGCCTGCTCGGCGACCACCTCGACGTGGGCGGTGGTGAGCTGGCGTGACACGACGTGCACGAGCTCGGCCGGCGTCCAGCCACGCGACCACAGCTGCGGCATCACAGCGGCGAGGGTCGCCTGCGCCGCGTCGAGCGCCGGGTGCAGCCGGTCCGTGAGCGTGTCGAGGAGCTCGGCGAAGCGTGCCAGGTCGTGGCCCCACGCGGCGACGGCCGCTCGTAGGAGCTCCTCGACGCGCGACGCTTCGTGCGAACCGTCCTGCCGGTCCGGTCCGGAACGCTCGTGGCGTGGACCGCCGGACGGGCCGGTCCCACCCGGTCGCCGAGGCGGCGGCCGGGACGCCCGTTGCTTGCGGCGCTTGTTGGCCGCCCGTCGTTGCTTGTTGTTCCTGCCCATGCGCCCATGCTGTCACACGACCACGACATCCCAACGGATGCCGAACCAGACCCTGTGGACGACTCGCCGCACCCCCGGCTTCGAGCGTGGACGCAACCTGCACAAGGTCGGCCTGCACGCCCAGGACACCGCCGAGCTGCACTTCGCCGACGCCGAGGTCCCCGTCGACAACCTCCTCGGCCAGGAGGGCGAGGGCTTCCGGTACCTGACCGCCAACCTCGCCCAGGAACGGCTGTCGATCGCCAGCGCGGGGATCGCGGCCGCGCGCACCGCCGTCGACGCGGCCAAGGCCAAGTGGTGGGCCACCGAGCTGCAGAAGCGGGTCACCGACCGGTGCCTGCAGCTGTTCGGCGGCTACGGCTACGTCGCCGAGTACCCGATCGCACGCCTCTACGCCGACGCGCGAATCACCACCATCTACGGCGGGACCACCGAGATCATGAAGACCATCATCGCCAAGGACCTCGGCCTGCGCTGATCGCACGACACCGCCGGTCGGGCTGACACATCTCCGTCCGCCTCATCCACAGGCTTGGACGAACCGAACCTCACCACCGACCTCGTGTGTGGGATGGTCCAGCCATGGATCTCCACGGGATGACACGCGACGACCTCGACGACCGGTTCCGGGTCGAGGCCGCGGTCGACGTGCTCGCCGGCCGTCCACCCGCGACCAGACTCGTCCTTCTCGGACGCCACGCGGCGGTGCTCGCCGCCGACGCTCGGCCCCGACGGCCCGGCGAGCACTGGCTCGACCACCTCGTCGAACTGCTCTACCTCGCCCGGGTCCTGCGACCGCGAGCGCTCGGCCTGTGCTTCGCCCTGCGACCCGACGCCGCCGATGCCGATCCCCGCTTCGCGCTGCACGTCGTGACCGCCGAGCGGTCCTTCGGCGGCAGGTGCCGTGTCCACCACCGCCAACACCCCTTCCTGCCGAACGAGGAGGGTCTGCTCAGCTGGGACGACCCGCTGCAGCCACCCCTGACCGCAGGCATCGAAGCCCTCGGACGGACGGCGATGTCCCGCACACCCCGGTCGCGACGCCGTCACCCGAAGCTCGTGGCCGCCTTCCTCCTCGAGGAGGGCCACCGGCTGCAGGTGGCACCGTCGCTCGCCAGTCGCGTGGCGGTCACCAGCACGATCACCATCGGCCCCTGACCTCCTCGTCCCGGGCGACCTACGGCGGCGGGCCCCACGTGCCGGGTCGAGACGCGCTCGAATAACCGGGCGAGCCGGTGGTACAACCTCACCCGTGATCGGCGCGGCCCGGTCCGCGTTGGACGACAAGCGGTACGTGGCGCCGATCGACGTGCTCGGCGGGCTCGGTTGACTGGCCCCGCCCCACCTCGACCGCTGGCGCCAGCGCCGGGTCGAGCACCTCGAGGCCGTCACGAACGCGGGCTCGGCAAGATCATCAGCCACGAAGGTCCTCAGACGGTGGACGCAGGTGGAGGGACTCCGCCCGAGCGAGACCGTCTACGTGGCGCGCGCTCGCGACCGCCGAGCCCTGCGGTTCAGCGTCAGCGGAGACCCCGCGCTCGAAGCGTCGTACCGCACCCACTGGGAGTCCCCAGACCTGTCGGCCCAACGGAAGAAGGTCGAGGAACGAGCCAGCGCGCACGGGACGCCGTCCGCCAAGGTCCTCGCCCCCGCGACCATCGAGCTGGCCGTCGCCGCATCGGTCCGTCACCGCGACACGAGCTACGACGCGCTCCTCACGGCTGGGGTGGAGCGGACCGAGGCGCAGCGCCCCCGGACCGTGCAGCTGGCGATGAGCACCCTGGCGGCGCGCCGCCGGGATCAACGTGCGACCTCAACGGCGACGGTCGCTGGGCGTCCGATCCTCCCGCGCGGCACCGTCGGTGAGGCGGGTCCGAGCCGCTTCGGTGATCGCGTCGTAGGCCGCGGCCACCACCTCGACGACCGGTTGGCCCGCGACCGTGCGATCGAGCGGCTCGAGACCGCGGAGCGTGGCCGCCGGCACCCTCGGGCGGTCGGGTGAGAACCGGAGGTCCCCGAGGGCCGGACCGGCGACCCACCAGTCGTCCAGGCGTTCG
>NZ_JBBEBZ010000129.1:2075-20348 GCF_040882075.1 Nitriliruptor sp. | reverse complement strand
CCATCCTCCACCAGGAACTGCGCCTGGCCACCGGCACCCACCTCGACCTCGCCGCCTGAGGAACGCGGCTCAGCCCCGTAGCGTCGTCTGCGTCGCCTGACCCGCGGCGGTCATGCCCCGACCGGATCGGCGGCGCGGTCGCGGGCTCGGCGGAGCAGCACCCCGGCGACCACCAGCGGTGCGATCAGCGTCGCGATCAGGACCAGCGTGCCGAGCCACGGGGCGAAGGCGAAGCCGTCGCAGACCTCGTTGGTGCGTTCGATGACGCCGGTCGCCTCGTCGCGCACCTCGGTGTAGCTGCAGGTCTGACCCCCGAACGCGGCCAGCGCGAACGGCGCGGCCAGCCCACCGGGGACGATCAGGGTGCCGAGCAGCTTCTCACCCCACGTCCACGTCGCCGAGGACCACAGCAGGATGACGCCGATCACCCACCCGAGGACCGGCAGGACCAGCCCTCCGACCACAAGCAACACCACCGCGGTGACGTCGAGCGCGCGGATCCGCGGTCGCGCGACCGGCGGCGGTGACCAGGCGACGGGTGGATCCGGCGGTCCGTCGTGCGGGTCGTCGAGCTCTCGGTGGGCAGCGCGCGCGAGCTCCTCGGGCGGGCCGAGTCGCGCCAACGCACCCCGCGTCGACTCCGGCGACGGGCTGCTCGCGCGGAGCTCCGCGAGGTGCGCCTCGACGTCGTCGAGGAGTTCGTCGCGTTCCGACGGGGGGAGGCCTGCCGAGGCAGCGCGGAGCCGAGCGCGGTCGTCGTCGAGGAGGGACGCGGCGTCGTTCACGAGGGGTGCTCCGTTCGCGGCCCCGGGCGCCGCATCAGGTCGTCGACCGCGTCCCGGAACGCGGTCCACTCGGTCCGGAAGGCGGCGAGTTGCGCCACCCCATCCGCTGTGAGCTGGTGGTACCGGCGTGGCGGTCCGGCGCTCGACTCCCGCCAGCTCGTGGTCACCAGACCATCCCGGCGGAGCCGGGCGAGGAGCGGGTAGAGCGTGCCCTCGGACACGGCGAGACGGGGGTCGGACGACAGCACCTCGACCAGTTCGACCCCGTACCGCTCGCCGTCGGCGAGGACAGCGAGGACGGCGTGGGGGAGCACGCCGCGTCGCAGCTGTGTCAACGATCCCTCGTCCCGCGCCACGGGCTCCCACATCCTCTGACCGCATGATGCTGGTCACGACAGGTTCCTGGTGATGCAAGGTAGCGCACCGTTCGCGGTGGGGGAAGCGCCCGATCCCGACCGCGGACTCGGCGGCCGGCGGCGGTACCGTTGGTCGCACCCCGTCAGCCGAGCAGCGAGGCGCGCGTGTCCGGAACCGAGGCCATCCCCGAGGCGCTGAGCTACGACGACGTCCTGCTCGTGCCGCAGGCGTCCGCGGTCCTGCCGCGCGACGTGTCGGTGGCCACCAGCCTCCACCCATCGCTCGAGCTGCACCTGCCGATCCTGTCGGCTGCGATGGACAAGGTCACCGAGGCCGAGATGGCCGTGGCCATGGCGCGCCAGGGCGGGATCGGCGTCGTGCACAAGAACACGTCGATCGAGGCGCAGGCCGCCATGGTCGAGTCCGTGAAGCGTTCCGAGTCCGGGTTCATCGTCGATCCGGTGACGCTGCGCCGCGACGACCCCGTGTCCCAGGCGTTCGAGCTCATGGCGCGGTACCGCGTCTCGGGCTTCCCCGTCGTGGACGGCGACGGGATGCTCGTCGGCATCGTGACCAACCGTGACCTGCGGCTCGGCGCGGACCCCGACCGTCCCGTCAGCGACTACATGACCTCCGACGGGCTGATCACCGGTGCACCGGGGACGACCCTCGACGATGCTCGCGACCTGATGCAGGAACACCGCAAGGAGAAGCTGCCGACGGTGGACGCCGACGGTCGGCTCACGGGCATGTTCACCTTCAAGGACATCGAGAAGGTCCGCCGCTACCCGAGCTCGGCCAAGGACGCACGGGGCCGGCTGCTGTGCGCTGCCGCTGTCGGGGTCGGCCCCGAGGGCGAGGAGCGCGCCGAAGCGCTCGTCCGGGCCGGTGTCGATCTGCTGGCTATCGACTCGGCGCACGGGCACTCGGCCGGCATCCTCGAGTTCGCCGCCAAGCTCAAGGACCGTCACCCGGACACGCCGCTGATGGTCGGCAACGTCGTGACCGCCGACGCGGTCCGTGCCTGCGTCGACCACGGCGCCGACGTGGTCAAGGTGGGGGTCGGGCCCGGATCGATCTGCACGACCCGCGTCGTCACGGGTGTCGGCATGCCGCAGTTCAGCGCCGTCGCCGAGTGCGCCCGGGCTGGCGCGGAGCTCGGCGTGGCGACCATCGCCGACGGCGGCATCCGCTTCTCGGGTGACGTCGTCAAGGCGCTCGCCGCGGGGGCGACCGCGGTCATGCTCGGCAACATCCTGGCCGGGACCGACGAGTCGCCGGGCGAGCCCGTGCTGGTCGGCGGTCGGCGCTACAAGGAGTACCGGGGGATGGGCTCGCTCGACGCCATGCGCGCCGGTTCCGCGGACCGCTACTTCCAGGGCGATAAGCTCGCGGGCAGCGCGCAGGAGGCCCGCCAGCCCTCCAAGCTCGTGCCCGAGGGTGTCTCCGGACTGCTGCCGTACCGCGGCGCAGTCAGCGAGGTCATCGCCCAGCTCGAGGGCGGCCTGCGGTCGGGTATGGGCTACATCGGCGCCGACTCGCTCGGCCAGCTCACGACCCGCGCCCGCTTCGTCCGCCAGACGGGTGCAGGCACGCGCGAGAGCCACGTCCACGACGTCGACGTGGTCCACGAGGCGCCGAACTACTCGGTCCCGACCAGCTGACCGCAGGCGTCGCTCGTCGGCGCCGCCTCACGAGGCGAGCGCAGCGAGGGGCCGGTCCCGGTCAGCGCCAGGCGATGCACGCGTCCAGCGCGACCGCTACCCCGTGGGCGTCGACGTCGGGTACCACCAGGTGGGCTGCCGCGCGGATCTCGTCCTCGGCCTGCCCCATGGCGATCGCCGTGCCCGCCACCGCCAGCATCGACAGATCGTTGGCCGCGTCGCCGATGGCCACCACCTGGGTCAAGGGCACACCGAGGTGATCGGCCGCGCGGGCGAGCGCTCGCCCCTTGTCCGCGTCGGGGTGCGTGGCGTTGACGTAGGTGAGGTCCGGCGTCCGAGGTGAACCGGCCGCGCCGGCCAGCAGCCCGGCCCGTTCGATCGCGGCGATCAGCTCCGGTACCGCGTCCGGGTCGAAGACCGCGAACGTCGCCTTGAGGGCGGGTTCGTCGCCGAGCGTCGCCGAGCTGTCGATCACGCCGATGGGTTCGCGATCGAGGATGTCCCAGTGGGCGCGGGCGCGTTCGTCCCAGCTCGAGACCAGGAAGCCGTCCTCGGGGTAGATCTCGACGTACGCGTCGTTCCGTTCGCGCGCCACCTCGAGCAGCGCGTCGACCTGATCCGGGCGGAGCGTCCAGGCGTGGACGGTCCGGCCGTCGGCGCGGACCTCGGCCCCGTTGTGGAGCACGTGAGGCCCGTGTGCGTGCAGTTGCTCCTGGAGCGCGTGCATCGCGCCGCGCATCCGCCCGGTCGCGAAACCGACCCGCAGACCGGCAGCCTGCGCCCGGTCGACCGCGTCGACGACCTCATCGGTCGCGGCGGCGCTCGGGCCGACGAGCGTCCCGTCGACGTCGCAGACGACGTACGCGGGGGGAGCAGTCGGGCGCCAGTCCGCGAACCGGCCGCCTGGCAGGAGGCCGGGTGGCAACGAGGTGGTCGTCACCCGAGGGCCTTGACGGGGCCGAACCGCTCCTCGTAGTTGCTCAGGTTGGTGTTCATGGCGTTGAGGACGCGGCCCACCATGGTCGGGGGGATGCGCACGCGCGAGACGACCTCGGCGTTGACCTTGCCCTGTTCCTTGGCGGGCATGAGCTGGCAGAAGTCCAGCGTGAAGTCGTGGGGGGAGTGCGACACGACCAGGAAGTTGGCGTACTCGCCGTGCTTGTGGTCGTCGGGGACCACCACCTGGACCTGTGTCTGCGGGCGGGAGGGTTCGGGGCTCGGCTGGTCGCTCACGGGCTGTTCGCCTCATCGTCGGGGGTCGGAAGGGGGGGTCGGTCCGAGGCTAGCGACCGGTGTCCTGCCCGCTCCGCGCCACCACCCCGCCGCTAGGTTCGGTCCCGACCTCGTCGCCCTCTCGACCCGTGAGCTGTCCCTGATGCGTTCGAACCTCGGAAACCTGGCCGCCGACGTCGACGCGGCCGTCATCGATGCTCTCGCGCTGATCCCACGGATCGTGGCACGCGACCACACCGTCTGGCAGGAGGATCCGACCGAGGTCGCCGACCGGCTCGGGTGGCTGGACGCCCCCGACCGCGCGGCGGGGCAGATCGAGCAGCTGCGGACGATCGCGGACGACCTGGTCGCCGACGGCATCACCGACGTGGTGCTGACGGGCATGGGTGGGTCGTCGCTCTACCCCGAGGTCCTGACCTCCACCTTCGGGTCCGCGCCGGGGTACCCGCGTCTGCACGTGCTCGACTCGACCGACCCGGCCGCCGTGTTGGCCGTCGAGCGCAACGTGCCGTGGACCACCACGGTCGTGGTCGCCGCGTCCAAGTCCGGGGGGACGGTCGAGACGCGCTCGCACCTGGCCCGGTTCACCGCCCGCCTCGAGGACGTCCACGGGACCGGGGCCGGTCGGCACCTGATCGCCATCACCGACCCGGGCAGCGACCTCGAGAAGCTGGCCACGGACGCCGGGTACCGCGCCGTGGTCCACGGCCAGCCCGACGTCGGGGGTCGCTACAGCGCGCTGACCCCGTTCGGTCTGCTCCCCGCCGCGATCCTGGGTCTCGACCTCGACGCCCACCTCGCCCCGGCCGCGGGGGTCCTGGCGCTGGCGCGTACCGAGGACCGGGCGAACACGCCGGTCGTGCTCGGGGCGGTGCTCGCGACCGCCGCCCGGCGCGGGCGCGACAAGCTCACGCTGCTGCTGCCGGACGAGGTCGCCTCCTTCGGCGCCTGGGTCGAACAGCTCGTGGCGGAGTCCACCGGCAAGCACGGCGCGGGTCTCCTCCCGATCCTCGACGACGACGCGGACGAGCTGCTCGGTCGGCTCGGGGAGGACCGCGTGATCGTCGCCCTCGGCGACCGCCCCGGCACCGACGACCTCGCGGCCGCGGGTGCTCCCGTCGTGCAGCTGCCGTGGGAGGGGCCGGAGCAGCTCACCGCCGAGGTGGTCCGCTGGGAGGTCGCGACAGCCGTCGCCGGCGCGCTGCTCGGTCTGAACCCCTTCGACCAGCCGGACGTGCAAGCCGCCAAAGCCGCGACCGCCGAGGTCCTCGACGCTGCGGCCGGAGGCCCGGTCGATCTGCCCGCGACCGGTGACGCCGCCGAGGTGCTCGACACGGTCGCGCCGGGGGGCTACCTGGCGCTGCTCGCGTTCGTGACGCCGGGTGGCGACGACGAAGGGCACGTGCGCGCGGCGGCGCGGCGCCTGCGTGAGCGGCTCAAGGTGCCGGTCACGGTCGGTATCGGTCCGCGCTACCTGCACTCCACGGGCCAGCTCCACAAGGGCGGCCCGGCGGGCGGCGGCTTCCTCGTGGTCGTCGGTGAGGACGCCGAGGATGCGGACGTGCCGGGGGCGGCCTACTCCTTCGGTCAGCTCAAGCGTGCCCAGGCGGCCGGGGACATCCGGGCGCTCCGGGACGCTGGCCGGCCCGTGGTGCGGCTCGATGTCGCGCAGGTCCGCGAGCTGAGCTGATCCACCGACGTGGCCGGTCAGGTCGTGACGTCGATCCCGGCGTCGCGGCTGACCCGGGTCCAGAGCCGGTCCGGATCTCCCGGTGCGGTCCGGGTCCAGGGCAGCTTGTGCTGGTTGCGAGGTGTCCGGTCGTGCCAGAGCTGCCCACCGGGCTCGATCTCGTCGGACAGCGCGGCCCAGACGATCGAGTCGGCGCCCTCCGCGGGGGAGCGAAGGAGCGGTCCCATCACCTTGCGGAAGCCCGGCAGCGAGGACGCCACGCCCGGCGTGAGCACCCAGCCGGGGTGCACCACGTGGAAGTCGACGGCGCCGTCGGTGCGCTGCTGCCACAGGCTGGTCAGTTCCACCTGGGCGCGCTTCGCCCGCGCGTAGGCGGTGGTGGGCCGGTACCCGTCGAGCGACCCGAGTCGGTCGACGTCGAGCTTCTCGGCGTACATCCCCCCGGAGGTGACGGTCACGACCCGGGAGGGGTCGCTCGCGGTCAGCGTCGGCAGGAGCAGGGCGGTCAGCAGGTGGGGCGTCACCACGTGGACCTGGTAGGTCCGTTCGAGGCCGTCCTCGGTCGTGGCCGGCTCGGGGAACATCGCGCCCGCGTTGTGCACGAGCGCGTCGATGCGAGCTTCGCGGGCAGCCAACTGCTCCCCGAGGGCCCGCACGGCTGCCAGGTCGGTGAGGTCGGCCCACGCGTGGTCGACCGGCGCGCCGGAGCCGACCTCATCGACCAGCCGCTGGACGGTCGCACGGGCCTTCCGTTCGTCGCGGGTGACCACGATCACGCGGGCCCCGGCGTCGAGCAGCGCCCGCGCGGTGGCGTAGCCGAGCCCGCTGTTGGCGCCGGTGACGACCACGGTTCGACCGGCGCCCGGGAGCTGATCGGTCGGGCACCAGCGACTGAGCCGCGAACGGACCGCGTAGCCGACGCGGCTGAAGGAGAGGACGACGGTCGCCTCGAGGGCGGCGTCCACGGTTCCGGTGACGGTGGGCACACGTGATCCTGGGGAGGGGCTCCCCGTGTTCGTCGCCGAGGCTTGGCCGTCCGGGTGGACCCCGGCGGTGAGCAGCGCTCCACCGGTCCGCGTGGGTGGGCGGTGAGGGGCTCGAACCCCCGACCTCCTCGGTGTAAACGAGGCGCTCTCGCCATCTGAGCTAACCGCCCGGAACCACCCGTACGCTACCGTAGCTGTCGAAATTCTGTCTCCGGTGGGACGTCGTCCAGACCGCTTGACGGCGTTTCTGACGGCGTTGGTGATCGCAGGGCGGCGTCCATCGCCGTCGCCGCGCCGTGCTTGAGATCGTCCACCACGTGCTGGTAGCGACGCATCATCGTCGGCGACGAGTGCCCGAGGATCTCCATCACCACCCGGGAGTCGACGCCCTGGGCGAGCAGCAGCGTCGCCGCCGAGTGACGCAGCGTGTGGAACGAGACGCGCCGGATCCCAGCCCGCGCACAAGCACCGTGCAGGTGGCGCAGCAGTGCCCGGTGACCGAGCGGCGTTCCGACCTGCGACGGCCACACCAGGTCCGACACCGTCCACGCATCGCCGAGTGCGAGGCGTTCCTCGGCGAGGCGGCGCTCGTGGTGTCGTAGTTGCTCGACGGCTGTGGCGGTGAGCACGAACCGGCGGCGCCGACGGTTCTTGGTCCCACCTTCGACGACCTCGCCCTCCATGGTGCGCGTCAGCGTCGGCCACACCTCGAAGGTTCCCGCCGCGAGGTCGACGTAGGACCACTGGGCGCCGATGGCTTCTGACATCCGAATGCCGTGGGCGATCGCCACGGTGTAGAGCGACTCGAGACGGTGCCCGGCGACGGCGGTGAGCAGGGACCGAGCCTCGTCGAGCGACAGGGGCAGGATCTCGGTCGCGGGTACGTGCGGAGGGTCGACGAGCGCAGCCGGGTTGCGTGACAACAACCCCCAGCGTTGGGCCTGCCCGAAGTCGCGGGCCAGGGTCGTGCGCACGTCCGCGACGGTCTTCGGCGCCCGGGGCTCGCCACGTGACGTCGGCTTGGCAGCGAGTTCGTCGAGCACGCGTGCGACGTGTGCGGGTGAGAGGTGCTCGTCGTCCATGCGGATCCTGAGGAACCATCGCGGAAGGAGACCGACCAGGTAGCGCCTGCTGGCCATGGTGGTGGGCCGCTTCTTCTCTCGGCTCAGCCACGATCCGAGCCAGCCGCCGACCGTGGTCGCTTCACCGCCCACGCCGTGATCGCGTTCCTCCCTGTGTGTCAGGCTGAGGTGAGACACCTGGTGTAGTGACCATCACTCCCAGGGCGAGAAGGATCACCTGACTATGACGATGACCCCGACGGTGCTGGCGACGCGCGACACTGGCGTCATGAGCGAGCACGAGCAAGAGCCCGACCCGGCGGCGAAGCCGCGCCGCACCGAGGTTCTGGCCGATGAGGTCGGTGCCCGCTGCGGAAACCTGGGCGACCGAGATGCCGCCGAGGCCAGCGATCACGCTGCTTCGGGCAGCTGGCGCGAGGATGCGTCGCGCGAACTGTTCCCCGAGGTACTCGCCTGGTTGGAACACCTCATCGCAACCGGCGAGCCTCAAGATGTCAGCCGCGTCCGGTGACGATGCGGTCGAGATCAAGAGGGTCGACCTCGCCGCTTCACGCATCGTGAACGCGACGTTGGTGTTGGTGGTGTCCTTGCTCGCCGTGAAGACCAAGGAAGCGGTCTCGGCCCGGATGCGTCGGTAGGTCTGGGGGTCGTCGAGCGGACCGACCACGACGGGGTAGCCGAGCTTACGGAGCTGCACGGCTTCCGGTAGATCCTCGACCAGGATGACGTGGTCCTGCCGCGCTGCTCTCGCCCGCCTGATGAGGCACTCTTGCAGCGGCGCGTGTCCAACGAGGATGAGGTGGTCTGCGGTCTGCGGGGGCAGCGACCGGGGGGTGCGACTGTGCCGTACCGCACGGACCCACGGGAGGTAACCGAACTGGATCAGCACGAAGGGCAGGAGTGCGAGGAACAGCAGCGCACCAACCCCCAGGACGATCACGGAGTAGAGGCGGCCAAGCTCAGATTCGAAGACGATGTCCCCGTAGCCGAGCGTGGACATCGTCACCACGGTCCAGTAGAGGCTCGAAGCCCACCCGAAGGCACGTCCTTCAGCTGCCATCAACAGCTTGAATCCGACCGAGAAGAGGACGGTGCTGGCAGCCAGGGTCAGGACCGCAGCCCACAGTCGGCGCGCGGCTCCGCCGTTGAACACGGTCGGGCGTGATCCGTCCCTCACCTCGAGTACCTCTACAGTCGAGGGAACACCCTCGATCGTCGATCGGTCGCGTCCGACACGGTCGTCGGAGCACGCTGGAGCGAGCGCATCGTTCATGGCGTCGCAGCGGGCCTTCCGATAGTTGCCCGAACCCTCGGTGTCGTGCGACAACCGAGCGAGAAGGGGCGTGGCCCGAGGCGGTCAGTGCCCGCCGCGGCTCTCGAGCCATGCTATGAAGCTATGCTTACGTAAAGTAGTAAACTGTGAAGCGTAGCTGCATACCCCGCATCGTCAAAGGATGACCTGATCACGACCAGGCCACCGGCGCTGAGGCCGAGATGGTTGTTGCGGATCCGGATCCGGATCCGGTGGCTACCGAGCCCAGCGGCTGGAGCGGCCTGGTCGGCGTCGGTTGTGAGACGGATCCACGCCACGCTCGTGCGATGCGGGTGAAGTAGGCACGCCCCCCTCGACCCTCGATCTGGTCGGTGACGGTGCGGACGCTTGGCGTGTGGAGACGGTGCCGACCGCGACCACGAACCCGTTGACCCTCCACTCGGTCGGACCACAAGAGGCTCGTGCCCACCGACCGATGGATGATCGGTTTCCCCGCTCAGGCGGCGACGGCGGGGCGGCCGATGCGGACCCGCCAGACCGTGGGACCTTCCTCGAGGTACTCCCAGCTGAACCGGTCGGGGTACTCGGCGGCGAACTGGTAGTAGAGCGGCTTGGGGTCGTGGTCGTTCACCAGCACGAACCCGTCCCCGGGCTCGAGGTCGTGGTAGGTGGACAGGATCAGCTCGTGGCGTCGCGCTGGTGGTTCGTCGCGGACGTCGAGGTTCGGCTCGGACACGGTGTGGCTCCTGGTTCGTGCGTCCCAGGGCTCGGGGACGCCATATTAGAACCTAATACACTTGTGGTTAAGTGTAAACGCTGCTAGCGTCGTGGGAGGAACGCCACCTCGGAGTCGGCTCCCATGCTCGAGACCACACCTGGCACGCCGACCACCGATGAACTGCACGCACGACTGCGGTGCGTGATCGATCCGGAGATCGGCATCAACATCGTCGATCTCGGTCTGGTCTACGACGTCCGCGTCGATGACGCGGCCATCACGGTGACCCTGACGATGACCACGCCGGCGTGTCCGCTCGGCCCCTACCTCGAGGAGGCCGTGGAGTCGGCGCTCGGTGAGGTGGCAGGTGCCCGGTTCGTGGCGGTCCGCGTCACTTTCGAGCCGCCGTGGAGCTCGGAGGCGATCACCCCTGAAGGCCGCGAGTTGCTGGGGTGGGCGCTGTGACCACGCCGGGCCCCCTGTGACGCCCGGGAGTCGGCTGCCTGATCCGGTTGGGCGACCCGGACGGGCCATCGCGCCGAAGGGTCGCCTGGTGCTGCTGCTCGGCGGTGGCCTCGGGTTGGTGGCGGGCATGTGGACGGGCCTGAGCCGTGCCGGGTTCGCCGTCGGAACGGGGCCGGCGGCTCACCACGGCGTGCTGATGACGCTCGGGTTCCTCGGGACGCTGGTCGCGTTGGAGCGTGCGGTCGCGTACCGGGCCGGTTGGGCGTACCTGGCCCCAGCGTCGTCGGGGGCTGCCGTGGTGTGGCTGCTCGCCGGTGGGCCGGTGGCTGGCAGCGGTCTGCTGTTCGGTGTCGCCGGGACGCTGGTCGTGGTCGTCTACGTCCGCACCTGGGTGATCCACCGCGAGCCCTACCTCGTGCTCATGGGTCTCGGCGGGGTGGCGTCGGTCGTTGCCGCGCTGCTGTGGAGCGTCGGCGTCAGCCCGATCCGTCTCGCACCGACCCTGGCCGGGTTCGTCGTGCTGACCATCGTCGGCGAGCGGCTCGAGTTGTCGCGGCTGCGACGGCCGAGCCGGGGTGCGACGCGGCGGCTGCTGGTCGCCGTCGCCACGTTCGTCGCCGGGGTCGTCCTCAGTTGGTCCCTCAACGGCGCTGGTCTGATCGTCGGCGGGGTCGGGCTGCTCGCGACGACCGCCTGGTTCGCGCGCAACGACGTGGCCCGCGTCACGATCCGTCTACCCGGCCTGCCCAGGTTCGCTGCCGTGTGCATGCTGGCCGGCTACCTCTGGCTCGCGGTCGGCGGCGCCCTGTGGATCGCTCTCGGCACGCGCGGCGGTGGTGCGCTCATCTTCGATGCCGCTGTCCACGCGGTCTTCCTGGGGTTCGTGCTCTCCATGGTGATGGGCCACGCCCCGATCATCCTGCCGGCCGTGCTCCGGGTCGTCCTGCCGTACCGCCCGGTGGTCTGGCTACCCCTGGTGCTGCTGCACCTCACCGTGGGTGTGCGGGTCGCAGCCGATCTCGCCGGGTCCACGTGGGTACGAGGCGTCAGTGCGGCCGGCAACGTCGCTGCGCTGGTGTCGTTCATCGTCGTGACGATCGCCCTCGGGTACCGCGAGCGGGACCCCTCGCCGCGGGCCACGGCACGTCACCGTTCCCGAACCCCGATGGAAGGAGGCATCACGCTGTGACCTACGTCATCGCTGAGCCCTGTATCGACGTCAAAGACAAGGCGTGCGTCGAGGAGTGCCCGGTCGACTGCATCTACGAGGGGGAACGGATGCTCTACATCCACCCCACCGAGTGCATCGACTGCGGCGCTTGTGAACCTGTCTGCCCGGTCGAAGCCATCTTCTACGAGGACGATGTGCCCGACGAGTGGTCGCAGTTCACGCCGATCAACGCCGAGTTCTTCACCGACGCCGTCACCGGACTCGGCTCACCCGGAGGGGCGACAACGGTCGGGCCGAACCCGGCCGACCATCCGACCGTCGCGAAGTTCGACATCGGCTGACCCCTCGAGGGGGCTCCGGGTCTCCCCGGGGCCTCCTCGCCACCACATCTGACCGGCGTCCACGCGGCGCCCCTGACTGGAGGAACCATGGCACTCGTCCCCGACAACACCCTGTTGACGCCGACGGTCGAGGACGGGCGCGCACTGGCGCTCAAGATCGCCCGCCTGACGATCAAGGCCATCCAACCGGACGAGGCGACCCGGGAGCTGCTCCGACCCGGCTACGCCACCGACCCGGACTCGCTGACGGCGGCCGCCCACGTGGTCGCCATCGAGTTCGCCACCATCGCGGCTGCGAACGACTACTGGCGCGCCGAACGATCGTGAGCGGATCCACCGGTAGCAGCGCTGACACTCGAAGGTTCCACCGCCGGCGAAGATCAGGGATGTCCTTCGCGAAGGTCGCCACGATCGGTGTCCGCTGCCGGTGTCGATGGTGGCGGGTCATCGTCATCGCCTGCGGTGACGGGTTCATCGATCCAGGCGAAGTAGGTGGTGATGAGCCAGATCGCTCCTCCGATGGCGAGCCACGGGTTGGCCCACGCGAGCCCGTAGCCGAGCGGGAGGAACCCGAGACACATCATCAGGGGCCAGTACGACGGGTCGGGCATGTGGATGTGTGCGTCGGGTTCTCCGTCACGGCCGGTGGCGGCGCCCGCTGGTACCCGAACGGGACGTGCGGCGTCGTCCTCGGCGTACTTGCGGTGCCAGAACTCGTCTCGGTGCGACACGGTCGGGATCACATCGAAGTTGTGCTGGGGTGTCGGCGACGTGGTGATCCACTCGAGGGTGCGGGCATCCCAGGGGTCGTCACCGGAAGGGATGCCGCTACGGATCGAGCGGATGAAGTTGTAGAGGAACACCAGGGCGGAGATGGTCAGAACGCCGACACCGATGGTGCTGATGAGGTTGAACAGCTCGACGGTGGTGCCGAGCTCCGAGGGCAGCACGGCGGTACGTCGAGGTTGGCCGAGGAGCCCGGAGAGGTGCATCGGCGCGAAGATGAGGTTGAACCCGAGCAGCCAGGTCCAGAAGTGCCACCTGCCGAGCGTCTCGTCCATGAGCTTGCCGGTGGCCTTGGGGAACCAGTAGTAGATGCCGGCGACCAGCGCGAACAGCGAGCCGCCGAACAGCACGTAGTGGAAGTGCGCGACGACGTAGTAGGTGTCGTGCTGCTGTGCGTTGTGGGGCACGACCGCGTGGGTGACCCCGGAGAGTCCACCGATAGTGAACATCGAGATGAACCCGATGCAGAACAGCATCGGCGTGGTGAACTTGAGCTTGCCGCCCCACATGGTGAACACCCAGTTGAAGATCTTGATGCCGGTGGGGACCGCGACCATCATCGAGGTGACCGCGAACCCAGAGCGGGCGACGGGGCCGATCGCTGATGTGAACATGTGGTGGGCCCAGACCCCGAACCCGATGAACGCGATCAAGACGCCCGAGAACATGACGGCGGCGTAACCGAACAGCGGTTTCTTGCTGAAGACGGGCAGGATCTCGGACACGATCGCCATGGCGGGGAGCACCATGATGTAGACCTCGGGATGACCGAACAGCCAGAACAGGTGCTGGTAGAGGATCGGGTCCCCGCCCGTCCCAGGCTGGAAGAACTGTGCCCCGTAGACCGTGTCGAACATGAGCATCAGCGTGGCGACCGCGATGATCGGGAGGGCGAACAGCAGCAGGAAGTTCGTGATCAAGGTCATCCACACGAACGCGGGCATGCGCATGTAGGTCATCCCGGGCGCCCGCATGTTCACGATCGTGGTGATGAAGTTCACCGCCGATGCCAACGATCCCACACCGAGGATGTTGAGTCCGACCGCGTACATCGCCATGTTGGACGTGATGTCGGTCGACAGCGGGGCGTACGCGAACCAGCCGGCGTTCGGTGCGCCGCCGAGGAAGAACGAGCTGTACAGGAAGATGCCGCCGACCAGGTAGGTCCAGTAGCTGAACGCGTTCAGCCGCGGGAAGGCGACATCGCGCGCCCCGATCTGCAACGGGATCAGGTAGTTGAAGAACGCCGCCCCGAGGGGCATGACGACCAGGAAGACCATGGTGATGCCATGCATGGTGAAGACCTGGTTGTAGACGGCCTCGCTGATGACCCCAGCCTCCGCCTGCGCCAGCTGCAGACGGATCAGCCACGCCTCGACACCCCCCAGGAAGAAGAACACGAACGTGGTGAACAGGTACAGGATGCCGACCTTCTTGTGGTCGGTGGTCGCGAGCCAGCCAGCCCAGCCCGACGCCGAACGGAGCCGGCTCGCGCCAGTTGACCTCGCGGTGACCGTGTCCTGCGCCACCCGACTCTCCTCGCTCGCCCGATCGCCATCACCTGGGACCGTTGAATAAGAAAGAATAACTGCTAGTCTTAGTTTTTACCATCTGCCCAACCATCGGACCGCATGTGCCGACCATCTCCCTGGCTTCGAACGCCGCCGACAGCGAGGCGCTCGAGACCATCGAACGCCAGCACGCGGAACTCGTCGGCGGGCTGTCGACGCGGACGGCGGCGCTGTTGGCCGCGGTGCGGCGAGACGCGGGTTGGGAGGGCGCAAGGGACGCGCTCGTCACGTGGTGCCGGGCTGCGCTTATCCGGCACCACGAGGCGGAGGAGGCGGTGCTCTACCCGGCCACGCGCGAGTTGCCGGCGCTCGAACCGCTGGTGCGGGCGATGGCGCACGAGCACGCCCTGCTGGGCGCCCTCGTCGCTCGGTTGGCGTCGACCGACGACGCACCCAGCGCGGTGGCCCAAGCAGGTGCCGCGCAGACGCTCTTCGAGACCCACGTCGCCAAGGCGAACGACCTGCTGCTACCGGCGCTGGTGGCGGCACGCGATACGTCGGTCGCGCAGCTGCTCGCGGAGATGCACACGATGCTTCGAGGAGCCGAGCAGGGTGTCGCGGAGGCGGCGGAGAACCCGGAGCACCGGCCCGCCGAGGGGCCACCTGGACACGTGTGCGGGTGCCACGACGAGCCGGATGCTGCGCCGGAGCTCGATGCGCGGACGATCCCCCACGCGATCCGTCACGCGACGATCTTCGGCGCGCTCGAGGCCGTCGCACCTGCAGCCAGCCTGATCCTGGTGGCACCCCACGATCCGCTCCCGTTGCTCCAGCAGATCGAGCAACGCTGGCCCTCGGCGTTCGCCGTCGAGTACGTCGAGCGAGGCCCCGAGACCTGGCGCCTGCGGTTCACCCGGACGGCCGCCGAACCGGCCACCAGATGACCGACCGAGGGTCGATCGGACCGATCGACCCCGCCAGAGGTACGGAGGAGCCGAGCGTGAACACCGAGGTACACGCACCCCGACGCGAGCCAGCCGAAGCCGAAGGCCCGTTCGACCTGCACGCGGCTGCGGAGGAACTGCTCGCCGAAGCCAGCCAGCTTCGGTCAGGACGCTCAGCCCGGACCCTCACCCCGGGTTCGGGGGCATCCCTGAAGCAGACCTTGCTCGCACTGACCGCCGGGCAGCGCCTGCAAGATCACCTCGCCCCGGGCCCGACCACCCTGCTCGGCATCCGAGGCACCGCCGTGCTCGCTCACGACCGGACCGCGGTGACCCTGACCGACGGCGTGTGGGCTGCCTGCCCCGTCGGGCCGCACTCGCTCGAAGCGGTCTCCGACACCGTCGTGCTCATCACCGTGACGCCGTCCAAGGAGCCCGAACCGGCCGCCTGAGATCGGAGCCCACATGACGCCCCCGGTGCACCAGTACACGTCCGTCCCCCTCGCCGCCAGCCCCGAAGAGGTGTGCGAGCGGCTCCTGGCCGATCCCTCCGGGGCCGTTCGTCGGGCAACCGCCGACGCCCTGAGCGTGATGGGGCCTCACATCCGGCCCTGGGGTCTCAGGATCTCCGCGCTCCCGACCACGACAGCTAGCCCGACCGGGCCGGGTGAGCTCGGCTGCGTCGAGGTCACCTGGAGCGGACCGGAGGAGAAGACCGGCTGGCCGGCGCTCACCGGCCAGCTCGTCGCCGTGCCTGCCGGGCCGGGCGGTTCACGGCTGCTGTTCTTCTCGCGACGCTCACCGCAGGGCGGGCTCGACACCGGTCGGGTCGACCGTCGCCAGGGCCAACACATCGTGCACGTCAGCATCCACCGCTTCCTGCAGGACCTCGCCGACCACCTCGACGACCGTGGCGCCCGGCCACCGACCGCGAACGTGGCGGGGTTCGAACGCTCCCCGATGTTCGTCCACCACCTCCAGGCACTCGAGGGCGAGGCTGGCGCGGCGCACGGATGCCTGGAAGCCGACCTGCAGAAGCTGGCCGAGCGCGCGACCGCCACGGCGCTCGCCGACGCGCGCGAGCCCCTGCGTGCCGGTCGGTTCCGCGCCCCCGCGTCCCCGGCCGTCCGGAGCAGGCACGCGCGGGTGGGTGAGCCCGCGTGCGCGTGGGTCGGTTGGCACGGTGACGAGGAGGCAACCGGCTGGCCGCAGCTGGAACTCGCGCTGCTCATCGAAGCCCACCCTGGGGGGACGAGGCTCGCGCTGCTCTCGAGACGAGCACCCGGCTACGACCTGAGCCGGCCACGGGCCGACAAGCAACAACGTGACCAGATCCTGCGGTCCGCTGGGACTGCCTTCGCCGGAGCGGTCCGCGACGGGCTAACCGGCACGTCCGCAGGCCAGTCGTCGAGCCAGCGGCCCCATCTCGTGTCCGCCGCCAACTGACGGCATCCACGCAGAGCGAACGGAAGGAGGCGTAATGGGCGAGGCTGGTTTGGCAGACCGGCTCTTGCCTCCCTCGTCACGGACGTCGTTGGACGCCTACATCGCCGTCGGGGGCGGTCAGGCACTGGGGACGGCACTAGGCATGGAGCCCGACGAAGTCATCGCCGAGGTGGCGGATGCCGGGCTCCGCGGTCGCGGCGGCGCGGGTTTCCCCACTGCGACCAAGTGGCGCTCCGTGCGTGATGCAGCCGCCGAGACCGAGAGTGCTCCACGGCTGGTCGTCAACGGCGCTGAAGGCGAACCGGGCACCTATAAGGACCGGCGTCTGCTCGAGACCAACCCGTTTCTGGTCCTCGAAGGCATGCTCATCGCCCGACACGCGATCGGCGCCGACCAGGTGCACCTCGGCGTGAAAGCCAAGACCAGCCAGGCCGCATTGCTGCACGCCGCGCTGCACGCGATGGTTCGAGCCGGCTGGGAAGACGCGGACGTCATGCACATCGTTCAAGGCCCCGACGAGTACCTGTTCGGCGAGGAGACCGGCCTGCTCGAGGTCATCGAGGGCAACCTGCCGATGCCGCGCTGGCTCCCGCCGTTCCAGCACGGTCTGTTCGCCACGACAGGTCAACCCCACCCGACCGTGGTCAACAACGTCGAGACCCTCGCCAACGTTCCGTTCATCCTCAACAAGGGAGCCACCGCCTTCCGCAGGCTCGGCACCGTCGACTCGCCCGGCACGATGTTGTTCACCGTCGTCGGGGATGTCACCAGTCCCGGTGTGTACGAGCTCCCGCTCGGGACACCGCTGCGCCAACTGCTGGTCGACATCGCCGGCGCTGAGGACATCAAGGCCATCTTCTCCGGTGTGTCATCCCCCGTGATCAGCCCTGATCGGCTCGACACCCCACTGACCTACGAAGACATGCGCACGGCCGGAACCGGTCTCGGGTCCGGTGGCTTCATCGTCTACGACCACAGACACTGCATCGTGCGTGTCGCGGCGCAACTATCGCACTTCCTGGCGATCGAGTCCTGCGGGCAGTGCTCCGCCTGCAAGCTCGGCTGCGCCGCGATCACCGACCTGCTCCGACGTGTCGAAGCTGGCGAGGGGAGTGCGCACGATCTCGAGGCGATCGCCGACCGCATCCCCATGATCACCGATCAGACCCGTTGCGCGCTGCCGGCCGGGGAGCAGCTGCTGGTCGGCAGCTTGCTCGACACGTTCCGTGACGAGTTCGTCGCCCACCTCGGACGGACCTGCGACGCCCCCGTGCTCGAACAGGTTCCCAAGATCGAGTCACTCGACGATGCAACCGGCATGTTCGCCTACGACCCCCATTACGCCCGCAAACGCTCCGACTGGAGCTACGCATCTACCGGCGCGCGATGACCGTCCAGCTCTCAGCCTCAGCCGCAGCCAGTGGGTGGCTGCTCGCCCGTGACCGACGAGCGGCGACAGGACCGACCTGGTACGGACGCCTGCACCAACACCAGGAGGCCCTCAGGTCCTCGTGCACCGATACGGTCGTGACATGACGACGTCCGGAAGATCCGTTCCGCGTGAGCAGCAGGTCTACCGGGCGTTGTCGAGTCCGGTCCGAGCCCGCTTGCTCGAGGTCCTCCGTGACGAGTCCGACCTCGACACCGCCGCGCTCGCCGAACGGCTCGAGCTGCACGTGAACACGGTGCGGGCCCACCTCAATCTGCTCGAGGAAGCCGGCCTGGTGGAGGCCGTCGCCGAGGACCGAGATCGACCGGGTCGTCCGAAGCTCCTCTACCGATCCGTTGCCGAGGAGGAGGCGAACCCGAACCCGAACCCGA
>NZ_JBBEBZ010000129.1:0-1975 GCF_040882075.1 Nitriliruptor sp. | reverse complement strand
CGAACCCGAACCCGAACCCGATGGAGGGCGGCTACCCGTTCCTCGCGAAGATCCTGGCGAGCTACCTCGACGCGAGCTCCGAGGACCCAGCCGAAGCAGCCGAACGGGCCGGGCACGCCTGGGGCAGCTTCATCGTCGACAGACCCGCACCGTTCAGCACCCCCGACGCCGACGGGGCGATCACGCAACTGCTGCACCTGCTCGACAGGTTCGGCTTCGCACCCGAGCTCGACCGGACCGGTCCCGGCGACGCCGAGATCGTCCTACGCCGCTGTCCCTTCCTCGAAGTCGCACGAGAACACCAGGACGTCATCTGCGCGATCCATCTCGGTCTGATGCGAGGAGCGCTGGACGAGCTCGGAGCTGACGTCCAAGCACGTGACCTCATCCCCTGGGCAGACCCCGAAACATGCGTCACTTACCTGGCGGTGCCATCCGCGAACGCGCCTGCGTAGCAGTTCGTGGGAGGCGTTGAGACGGGCAAGCTCGTCGGCGACGTCCAACGCGCCGCGCTAGCCCTGACGCCGAACGGCCGCCTTTCGGGGTGGCCGTTCGGCGTAGTGGTCACGGAATGGTCACGAACGCTCTCCGCGCGCCTGCCCGCCAATCTCCAGTTCGGCACTAGTCGAGCCGATACGGCGTGTGTACGTTGTGTGTGTACAAGAGCCGAGGGGACTGACGATGGAAGCCGCGACCAAGCGCGCTGAGCGAAGCGAGCGGCTTGGGTTCCGGGTGACTCCTGAGCAGAAGGAAGTGCTCGCGGAGGCCGCGGCCCTCTCGGGGGAGGACGTGACGAGCTTCGTGCTTTCACGAGCCCTGCGCGACGCTCAGAACATCGTGCTGTCGAGTCGCGTGACGATCATCGCGGATGAGGCGGCGGCCGACTTCCACACCTGGCTCTACGAGGATCACCCGCGGGTCATCCCGGAGATGTCGAAGCGCCTTGGTCACATCGAGCCGTTTCCGGTCGCGAGCCGCTGAGTGTGGCTCGAACGCCTGTCGCGCGACCACAACCGCGTCGACTTCACGTGCGGGCGCGACGAGCTGGACGAGTGGTTCCAGCAGACGGCACGCCAAGCCGCCGACGTGGCAGAATCCTCGACGACGTACGTCCTGACTGACGACGGCTCGACCGTTCTCGGCTTCTTCGCAATCTCCGTCCACGTGGTGGCCGTGGAGGAGGTTCCAGCCAACCTCGTAGGTAAACACCCGGCGCACCTTGGAGTCTCAGCCATCCTTCTGGGCCGCATGGCCGTGGCGAAGGACCATCAGGGTCAGCGGCTCGGTGAGCGGCTGATGCGGAGCGTCATCGACCAAGTGCTGGCGATCCGCGAGCGCGTGGCGGTTCGGCTCCTGGTGGTTGATGCCATCGACGAGGACGCCGCCGGGTTCTACGAGCAGTACGGGTTCGTCCGGTGGCCGACGGATCAGTTGCGCCTATTCGCCCGCGCCGTGGACTTGGCTCGTACGTTCGGCCTCGAATAGCTGGAGGAGTCGACCAATGCCGCCAGGGCGTCAGCTACGTCTCCGTCCCACCAGCTGCTGGCCAACCTCCAGCTCGCCCTCCCCGGACCCCCTCTTCACCTTGCCAAGGTCGACCTTGGCTGCGCGCCGTCGTGGGATGGGAGCCGTCGCGTCCTCTCACAGGGCGGTTGACAGGAAAGGCGGCGGGACGTTCAGGGACGCGATGATCAGCTAGAGCGCTTCCGTCGGTGACAAAGGGTTCTCGTCCCACCGCCCGGACGATGCCGAACCGCTTGACCATTCTCGACACGCAGGAGGCCAGGGCTGACTGGAGTGACGGCGCGAGTGACGGCGTTTCGCCCGGACCAACGTGGACCTCAGCGGACTGCGGTGGAAGCGAAGTGCCGAGTCCTGGACCCTACGGACCAGTTCGGACACCGGTGGACAGCTCGCGCTTCGGTGTAAACGAGGCGCTCTCGCCATCTGAGCTAACCGCCCGAACGGGTCGCAC
>NZ_JBBEBZ010000128.1:0-3140 GCF_040882075.1 Nitriliruptor sp. | reverse complement strand
ACCACCACCACCACCACCACCACCTCGCCGCCGGGCGAGGTGATGATCGAGCTGCACGAGCTCACGAAGCGTTTCCCCGCCACGACCGAACCCGCGGTCGACCGGGTGTCGATGTCGATCCCCGAGGGGGAGATCGTCGTGCTCGTCGGGCCCTCCGGGTGCGGCAAGACCACGACGATGAAGATGATCAACCGGCTCATCGAGCCGAGCTCGGGACGGATCGTCATCGCCGGTGAGGACGTCACCACGGTGGATCCTGACCACCTGCGGCGCCGGATCGGCTACGTCATCCAGCAGGTGGGTCTCTTCCCGCACCAGACCATCGCCACGAACGTGGCCACCGTGCCCCAGCTGCTCGGCTGGGACCGGTCGCGGATCACCGCGCGCGTGGACGAGTTGCTCGAGCTCGTCGGGCTCGATCCGTCGATGTACCGCGACCGGTACCCGAAGGAGCTGTCCGGCGGTCAGCGTCAGCGCGTCGGCGTCGCACGCGCGCTCGCCGCCGACCCGCCCGTCCTGCTCATGGACGAGCCGTTCGGTGCGATCGACCCGATCACCCGGACCCGGCTGCAGAACGAGTTCCTCCGGCTCCAGTCCACGCTGAAGAAGACCATCGTCTTCGTCACCCACGACATCGACGAAGCCATCAAGATGGGCGACCGGATCGCGATCCTCCGCGAGAGCTCGCGCATCGCGCAGTTCGCGACGCCGGAGGAGATCCTGACCTCACCGGCCGACGAGTTCGTCGAGGACTTCGTCGGATCGGGTGCCACCCTCAAGCGCCTCAACCTCACCCGGGTCCGGGACGTCGAGATCGTCGAGGACTGCCTGACCGGCACGGTCGACGAGGACCGCGAGACCCTCCGGCAACGTCTGCAGGCCTCCGAGTGGACGACCCTGCTGCTCCTCGATCACGACCGGCGCCCCCTGCGGTGGCTCCGTGCCCCGGACTTCCGTCACGACCATCCTGTCGCTGCGCTCGGCCTGCCTGCGGTCGCGCTCGTCGAGCCGCAGGCGACGCTCGCGGACGCGCTCGAGGAGATGTTGGTCGGCTCCGCGGGGGTCGCCATCGTCGTCGACGGCCGAGGTGCGCTGCAGGGGATCGTCGACATCGACACCATCACCACCTCGATCCGTGAGATGCGCGACGCGAACGTCGAGTACTACCGGGCCGCGAAGCTGACCGACCCGGGGACGGGGGTGTCGGCCTGATGGCAGGCACCGTCGCTCCCCCCGTCACCGACCCCGAGCTCGACGTCGAGGTCGATCCCGACGCACGCGGACCGCTGGGTACCGCGTTCCGCTACCTCGCGATGCCCCTGCTGATCACCGCGATCATCGGTGGGCTGTACCTGTGGGTCCAGGGCCAGGAGCTCGATTCGATCGAGCTCCGGCAGCTCGAGTCGAGCATCCTGTGGCCACGTTTCGTCGAGCACGTCCAGCTCAGCGCGCTGTCCACCTTCTTCGTGCTCTTCCTCGCCGTCCCGACCGGGATCCTCATGACCCGGCCACGCTTCCGCCGGTTCGCACCCGCGGTCATCGGCCTCGGCAACGCTGGCCAGGCGATCCCGTCGCTCGGCACGCTCGCCCTCCTCTACTTCCTCTTCGTCGCGGTCGACGGGCTGCCGAGCACGGGCCTCGTGCCCGTCACGGTCGCGCTCGTCGGCTACTCGTTCCTGCCCATCCTGCGCAACACCATGGTCGGGCTCGACCAGGTCGACCCCAGCGTCCTCGAGGCGGGGAAGGGCATGGGTCTCTCCGACCGCCGGATCCTGCGCCGCATCGAGCTCCCGCTGGCGGTCCCCGTCGTCCTCGCCGGCGTCCGGACCGCGCTGGTGCTCAACATCGGCACGGCCGCGCTCGCGTTCCTCTTCGGCGGCGGCGGCCTCGGCGTGATCATCCAGCGCGGCTTCCAGCTGAGCCGGACCCCGGTGCTGGTCACCGGCGCGGTGCTCGTCGCCGCCCTGGCCCTCGCCGCGGACTACCTGGCCGGCATCATCGAGGAGAAGCTCGCCCCGAAGGGTCTGTGACCCGCACCTCCAAGCTTCGTCCGCCGTCCCGGCGGACGATCCGACCGGGGCCCACCGATGGGCCCTGCGAGACACCCCAGACCGGAAGGCACCACGTGTTCCAACGACAGCGACGACACCTACGACTGACCGGCGGCATCGCCGCATCCATCCTCCTCCTGGCCGCCTGTGGCGGCGACCAGCTCGAGGGCGGCGGCGATGACGGCAGTGGCGACGGCACGGACGCTGGCGGTGAAGCCGCCGAGGCTGGCACCGAGTCGCTCGAGGGCGCCGAGATCACCGTCGGTTCCAAGGACTTCGACGAGCAGCTCGTGCTCGGCAACATCTCCAAGCTCCTGCTCGAGGACGCCGGCGCCACGGTGAACGACCAGATCAACCTGGGCGGTACCGATGCAGCCCGCGCCGCGCTCACCAGCGGCGAGATCGACCACTACTGGGAGTACAACGGCACCGCGTGGATCTCGTTCTTCGGCGAGACCGAACCGATCCAGGACCGCATCGAGCAGTACGAGGTCGTGCGCGACCGCGATGCGGAGGAGAACGGGCTCTACTGGCTCGACCCCTCCCCCTTCAACAACACCTACGCGATCGCGTACGCCAACTCGGCCAGCGACGACCTCGGCAACCCCGAGACCCTCTCTGACCTCGCCGACATCATCGAGAACGACCCGGACCAGGCGACCCTGTGCGTCGAGTCGGAGTTCTCGGCCCGCGACGACGGCCTGCCGGGCATGGAAGCGCACTACGGCTACGAGTTCCCGACCGCCAACGTGACGGTGCTCGACACCGGTGTGGTCTACAACGCCACCGCGCAGCGGGACCCGTGCAACTTCGGTGAGGTCTTCATCACCGACGGTCGCGTCGTCGCGCTCGACCTGGTCGTGCTCGAGGACGACGAGGCGTTCTTCCCGCTCTACAACGCCTCGCCCGTGTACGTCGAGGACGTCTACGAGCAGTACGGCCAGAGCCTGGCCGACCTCTACGCCCCGGTCATCGAGGCGCTCGACAACGACACGATGGCCGAGCTCAACGCTCGCGTCTCGTCCGATGGTGAGCGTCCGGCGGCGGTCGCGTCCGACTGGCTGACCGAGAACGGCTTCATCGGCGGCT
>NZ_JBBEBZ010000127.1:0-20353 GCF_040882075.1 Nitriliruptor sp. | reverse complement strand
CCCGTGCCGACCGGCGACCACGTCGCGAGGATGGCGCGGAGGGCGGTGACGGTCGCCAGGGGCTCGTCCAGCAGCAGGTGGTGGTGGGCGTCGGGGACGCGGACGAAGGGCACGCCGGCAGCGGCAGCTGGTGAACCCGCGACCAGCTCGCGCATGTGGTCGATGACGTCGTCGTCGACGATGGCGGAGCGCTCCCCGGTCACCACCGCCAAGCGGCAGGCGGCCTGCGCCAGCTGGGGCCCGTACTCGCTCGGCAACCGCGGACCGGAACGGGTCACGAACAGCAGGGGATCGAACTTCCAGGTCCACCCGGTGCTGCCCTCATCGGTGGCCACCTCCCGGAGGCTCGCCCGCGCGATGTGATCGATCAACCACGGGTGACGGCGAGGTTGCGGCGGCACGAGGTGGAAGTGGTCGACCGCGGTCTCGAGGTCCGGGTAGGTCTTCGGGGCGCGGAACAGGTTGCGGCCCGTGCGCGACGCCTCCTCGGTCTCGGGGTCGGGCCGGAGGACCGGCGAGTCGAGCACGACCGCACCGTGCAGCTCGGCCCCCCGCGTGGCAGCGACCACGATGGTCACGAACCCACCCATCGAGTGTCCGACGACCGTCGGTCGCCCGACGCCACCCGCCACGCCCGCGACGGCCATGACCTCCTCCGCCCACGTCTCGACCGAGTAGTCGTCGCGGTGGTCGGAACCACCGTGACCGCTGAGGTCGAGCGCCACGACGCGGTGGTCCCGGGCGAGCAGGGGCGCCAGCGGGGCCCACCACCCGGCGTGAGCGGCGCCGCCGTGCACGAGCACCAGGGTCGGCGCGTCGCGCTCCCCCCAGGTCAGGTACCCGATCCGCGCACCCGACACGACCACCTCACCCGGCTCCCCCGGATCGGCCAGGGCGGCGGTGAACCAGTCGGGTGCGTCGTTGGTCACGGGTAGCTCGCGAGCTCGGGGACGGGGTGCGCCGGGTGCGGTGGGCGGGGGGAGACGCCGGGTGCGCGGGCGGACCCTACGCTGCCCCGGACCGACCCGCGCCCCGGTGGCGTGGTAGCACGAGGACGCACGTGACCGAGCCGACCGGCCCTCCCCCGCTGCGGGCGCTGCAGCTGCTGTGGTGGGCGTTCACGGTGACCATGCTGGGCCTGACCCTCGTGGCGCCCCTGGCCGCCGACGCCACCTCGACGGTCCCCTCGTCGCTACCGGCGGTGCTGGCGTTCGCGGCCGGACTCGCCGGGCTGGCCGGCACGATCGCCATCGACCGCGGTCTGCGGGCGACGCCCCCTCCGGACGATGCCGAGGCCGTCACGCAGCTGCGCAGCCGCCTCGTGGTGCAGCTGGCGATCATCGACGCACCGGTGCTGCTCGGCGTCGCCATGACCTTCGTGCTCGGACCCGCGTGGGTGGCTGCCGCAGCCGTCGTCCCCACGGTGGTCTCCCTGCTGATCGTCCGTCCGAGCCCCGACCGGCTCGATCGCATCGACGCCGACTGGCGGGCGGGAGGCGCCGACGTCTCCCTGCGGCGCGCCCTCCTGACGCCATCTACGGATCGGACCTGCCTGTGAGCCTCGCGGACGACACGGCGCGCCACGATGCCATCCTGCTCGTGTCCTTCGGTGGACCGGAGAGCCCGGAGCAGGTCCTGCCCTTCATGGAGCAGGTGACCGCCGGCCGCGGCATCCCTCGCGAGCGCCTCGAGGAGGTGTCGCAGCACTACCGGGCCTTCGGAGGACGCTCGCCCATCAACGACCAGAACCGGGAGCTGCGGGCCGCGCTCGAGGCCGAGCTGACCGCCCAGGGGGTCGACCTCCACGTGTACTGGGGCAACCGCAACTCGGCGCCGTTCCTCGCCGACGAGCTGCGGCGGATGCGCGACGACGGTGTCACCCGAGCGCTGTGCATCGTCACCTCCGCCTCCTCGAGCTACTCGGGGTGCCGTCAGTACCGCGAGGACCTGGCCCGTGCCCGCGAGGAGGTCGGCGACGGGGCTCCCGAGCTCGACAAGGTGCGCGTCTTCTACAACCACCCCGGGTTCGTCGAGCCGCAGATCGACCTGGTGCGTGCGGCGATCGCCGAGCTCCCGGACGACCAGCGCGCCGACGCGCGCGTGGTCTTCACCACCCACTCGATCCCGACCACGATGTCGCGGCACAGCGACTACGAGGTCCAACACCACGAGGTCTGCCGGCTGGTGATGGCCGCCATCCCCGGGCACGCGTGGGAGCTGGTCTACAACTCGCGCTCGGGTCCGCCGCAGGTGCCGTGGCTGACACCCGACGTCAACGACCACCTCGAAGCGCTCGCCGAGGAGGACGTGCGCGCCGTGGTGGTGGTCCCCATCGGGTTCGTCTCCGACCACATGGAGGTCGTCTACGACCTCGACGTCGAGGCGCGGGCGACCGCGGCCCGGCTCGGGATGTCCTACGTGCGTGCCGGGACGGTCGGCGTCGACCGGCGCTTCGTGGCCGGCCTCGTCGAGCTCGTCCGCGAACGCCGCGGCGCCGCTCCTCGGCGCGCCCTCGGCACGCGCGGTCCGAACTGGGACGCGTGCCCGGTGGACTGCTGCCGCGTCCCCGGCCAGCCCGAGGTCGCGACCGTGGCGTCGGCTCCCCCGCCGCCGGCGCGCAGGTAGCGTCCGGCGACATGGATCTCCTCCTGCTCCGACACGCCCAGCCGCTGTGGTCCGACGACGGCGTCTCCCGTGCCGACCCCGGGCTGACCGACCTCGGCCGACGCCAGGCCGACGCCGCCGCCGCCCGGCTCGGTGACACGCGCTTCGACGAGGTGCTGGTCTCCACCGCCAGGAGGGCGGTCGAGACCGCCGCACCGATCCGCGAGCGCCTGGACCGACGGACCCGAGTGCGGTCCGCGCCGTGGCTGCACGAGATCCGTACCGACCCGTCCTGGGAGGGCACCCCCAGCCAGGAGGTCGACCGGGTCTTCGCCCGTTCGCGTGACCGGTCGCGGGACGCCTGGTGGGACGGGTGGCCGGGCGGCGAGAGCTTCCGCGACTTCCACCGCCGCGTCGTCACCGGGCTGGACGACCACCTCGCCTCCCACGGCATCGTGCGCGACGAGCAGGGCCTCTGGACGGTGCCCGACAGCGCGCCGCAGCGGATCCTCGCCGTCGCCCACGCCGGGACGAACTCGGTGGTGCTCGGCCACCTCCTCGGGCTCGACCCCGAACCGTGGGAGTGGGAACGCTTCGCCTCCGACCACGCGTCGATCGCGTGGCTGCGCACGACCTCGATCGCCGGCGCCGCCATCTTCTCGCTGCAGCGGTTCAGCGACGTCGAGCACCTCAGCGACGACCTCATCACCGCGTAGCGCGGGCCTGGCGCACGGAACCGGCGCCTGCGCGTGTTCCGTGCGCGCCGGCCGAAGCCCGCACGCGGCCCGGCGTCAGCGCGGTGTGGCGAGCGGCTCCCCGGGGACGCGCTCGCCGGGCAGCGGGAACCAGCGCAGCGCTTCCGCGTCCGGGGGCAGGAGGACGGGCGCGACGTCCTCCGGGTGCGGTCCGGCGGCGGCCAGGATGCGCCGAGCTTCGGCCAGCACCCCAGCCAGATCCCCGTCCGACGCCGGGCCCGGCCGCTCCGGCCAGCTCATCCGCCCACCTTCGATACGCACGTCCGCCAGCGACCACGGCGGGGTCACGGTGCCGGTGGCGTGCGTCCACCGGCCGGTCGCCACCTCGAAACGGTAGTCGTCGAGCAGGCGCCAGCCCTCCCGGGCGACCAGCCGCACCGCGTCGACCAGGAAACGGGCGACCTCGTCGGTGACCGACCAGGTGAAGTTCACGCGGACCCAGCCCGGCTTGATCCCCTCGCACCCGGTCGCGAGCACCTCCTCGAACCGGTGCGAGCGGTCGAGGTCGATGCCGAGCAGACGGTGACCGTAGGGACCGGCGCAGGAGCAACCGCCGCGGGCCTGGATGCCGAACAGGTCGTTGAGGATCGCCACCACCAGGTCGTGGTGGAGGTAGTGGCCGGGTCCGTACCGCACGACGAACGACACGATCGACAGACGGTCGGCGGTGTGGGAGCCGAGCACCTCGAGGTTCGCTTCCTCCTCGAACGCGGCGACGGCGTGCCGGACGAGCGCACGCTCACGAGCAGCGATCAGTTCCGTGCCGACGGCGTCCTTGACCGCGAAGGCCAGGCCCGCCCGCACCGAACCGATGATGTCGGGGGTGCCGCCCTCCTCGCGCAGCTCGATGCGGTCGTGGTAGCGGTGCTCGACCGCGTTGACGTACGCGACCGTGCCGCCCCCGGGGACGGCTGGAACGCGGTTGGTGAACAGGCCCCGGCGGGCGACGAGCACGCCCGGCGTGCCGGGTCCCCCCACGAGCTTGTGCGGTGACAGGAAGACGGCATCGAGGTGGTCGAGGTGACCATCGGGTCCGCGCCCGGATGCACCGACGTCGATGGCGACGTAGGGGCCGGCAGCCGCGTAGTCCCAGAAGGCCAGCGCGCCGTGGCGGTGCAGCAGCGCCGACACGGCACGGACGTCGGTGAGGATGCCGGTCACGTTCGACGCGGCCGAGAAGCTGCCGATGCGCAGCGGCCGGTCCGCGGTGGCCAGCAGGGCGGTCTCGAGGGCGGCCAGGTCGACGTGGCCGTCCCCGTCCTCGGGGATCGTGACGACGTCCGCGATGGACTCGCGCCACGGCAGCTCGTTCGAGTGGTGCTCGTAAGGGCCGAGGAAGACCACCGGCCGGTCCTCGTCGGGGAGCCCCGCGGACCACCCGTAGCGGTCGTCGAGCTCGGCGGGGACGCGCAGCCCGAGGACCTGCACCATCCGGTCGATGGCACCGGTCGAGCCGGAGCCGCAGAAGAGCACGACGTGCTCGTGCTCATCGGCTCCGACGGCGTGGCCGATGAGCGCCCGGGCGTCCTCGCGGAAGCGGGTCGTCTGACGACCCGTGCCGGAGGTCTCGGTGTGGGTGTTGGCGTAGCGGGGTAACACGAGGTCGCGGATGACGTCCTCGATGAAGCTCAGCGCGCGGCCCGAGGCGGTGTAGTCGGCGTACACGACACGGCGCGGACCGTAGGGGCCGTCGACCACCTCGTCGTCGCCGATGACCGAGCGACGGACGAGCTCGAGCGCCGCGAGCTGGTCGGGGTCAGCACCTTCGAGGCCACCGATCGACGGCTGCCCCGGACCTCCTGCCGTTGCCACGGCGAGCCTCCCGACGCCGACCGCGCCCGCGACGGTACCGAGCCGCGGGCTCCCCTCGTCGGTCTCCCCGCCTCGACGTGCGAGACTCCGCGCCGCGCGGCCGTCCGGCCGTGGGCAGGTGAGCGGAGCGAGGCGTGGCGACGACGGCCGAGCAGGACGACTGGGGCCCGACCGTGGGCGGTCGGGGACATCGACGTCGCCGTCCCTTCCGGGCGCTCCTCATCCTCCTCCTCGTGGTCCTGCTCCTCGTCGCGGCCTTCGGGCTGTGGGCCAGCTGGCAGATCCCGCGCACGGACGTCGAGGGCCTCGCGAGCTCGGGACGACCGATGCACGTGCTCGTCGTCGGCTCGGACAGCCGCGCCGACCTCTCCGCCGAGGAGCGCAACGAGCTGACCACGGGCCGTGACGAGGGTGGGCTGCGCACCGACACCATCTTCGTGATGACCATCCAGGGCAGCCGGGTGGGGCTGCTCGCCTTCCCCCGGGACCTGTGGGTCACCCGCTGCGACGGATCGGCTGGGCGCATCAACGCCGCGCAGGAGCTCGGCGGGCCCTCCTGCCTCGTCGCGACGGTGCGACAGCTGTCCGGGATCGACATCCACCACCACGTCACGGTGAGCTTCGGTGGCTTCCGGGACGTGGTGGACGCCGTGGACGGCGTCGAGATCTGCCTCGACCGGCCCATCAGCGACCGGGACGCGGGCATCGACCTGCCGGCCGGCTGCCAGAACCTCGACGGCCCCGACGCGCTCGGCTACGTCCGCGTCCGCAAGATCGACGACGACCTGAAGCGCATCCAGCGCCAGCAGACCTTCCTGCGCGCCCTCGCGGCCGAGATCGCCGCGCCCTCGACCCTGCTCAACCCCTTCCGGCTGGTGCCGCTCACCAACGAGATCGGCGACGCCATCACCGTCGACCGGTCCCTCGGGCCGATCGACCTCGTGCGGTTGGCCCTCGGTGCCCGTGGGCTGGCGGGCGGCGCCGCGGTCACCGAGACGGTGCCGAACACCGTCGGCACGGTGGGTGACGCATCCGTCCTCTTCGTCGACGAAGCGGCGGCCACCCCGTTGTTCCGGTCGTTCGCCGACGGTTCGGTCCTCGACCGGGCGGGCGAGGGTGGCACCGGCGTCGACCGGGCCGACGTCGCCGTCCGGGTGCTCAACGGCGCCGGGGTCGCGGGTCTCGCGGGCCAGGTCGGCGAGCTGCTCGACGCGCGTGGGTACCCCGTCGCCGAGGTCGGCAACACCGACACCCGTGAGACGTCGGTCGTGCTGCACCCGGCGGCGGTGCGAGCCGGCGCCGAGCTGGTGGCCAGCGACCTCGGCGGTCTCGCGCTCGAGGAGTCTTCCGAGGTCACCCAGGTCACCGTCGTCCTCGGCCGCGACCGGGCGGCGCTCGGGTGAGCACATCCCCCCACCGGGTCCTCACGGTCTGCCTCGGCAACATCTGCCGCTCCCCGACGGCCGAGGCGGCGATCGTCGAGGCGGCGGCCGAGGCGGACCTCCCCGTCGTGGTGCGGTCGGTGGGGACCGGCGCGTGGCACGTCGGCGACCCGCGCGACCCGCGGATGACCGCCGCGGCCGCCGACGCCGGCCTGGAGCTGACCGGGGCCTCCGAGCTCATCACCGAACGCGCGCTCGACGAGGCCGACCTCGTCGTGGTGATGGACCGCCAGAACCTCGCCGACGTCCAGCGGATCGCCGCCGCCGCCGGCATCGACACCCCGATCCGGCTGTTCCGGGCCTTCGACGTGACCGGCCTCGAGCGTGGCGATCTCGAGGTGCCGGACCCCTACCAGGGCGGCCCCGCGGGCTTCGCGCTCGTCGTCGAGCAGTGCCGAGCCGCGGCCGCGGGCGTCGTCGCGCACCTCGCCGGCCGTCGGGGCGACCCCGGGCCGCGCTAGCGCGCGAGCGGGGGCGGGTCGACGCGCGGTCCGGGGCTGGGCCGCGCTGCGCGCACGCTCGGCCGCGCCAGCCGGACGGCCAGCAGGCCAGCGCGTAGCCTCAACGAACTAGTCAGCGAGCGGCACGTTGGGTGTTCGACCCAGCGTGCCGGACGCGCCGTCCCGTCCGGGGCGGCACAACGAGGGAGATCGCGACGTGACACCACCGACCGCGCAGGCCACGGCGTCGACCGCACCTGGCCGCCGGGCCGCCACGCTCGCCGTCGCGCTGCTGCTCGCGCTGGTCGGCGCGCTGCTGCCGGCGCCAGCGCAGGCGCAGAGCACCTGGACCCCGGCCGACCAGGCCACGATCCGGCCCGGTGCTGAGCTCCTCAGCCAGAGCGGTCAGTGCACCGCCAACTTCGTCTTCACCGACGGCAACGACGTGCTCATCGGGTCCGCCGCCCACTGCACCGGGATCGGCGGTGCCACCGACACCGACGGCTGCCAAGCCGGGTCGCTTCCCCTCGGCAGCCCGATCGAGATCGAGGGGGCGCAGTACCCCGGCTCCCTGGCCTACTCCAGCTGGCTGACGATGGGACAGCGAGGCGAACGCGACGCGAACACCTGCGCCTACAACGACTTCGCGCTCATCCGCGTCGACAGCCGCGACCACGCTCGCGTCAACCCGACGATCCCGCACTGGGGCGGCCCGGTGGCGCTCGGTTCGACCTCCACCACCATGGAGCGGGTCTACAGCTACGGCAACAGCTCGCTCCGCGCGGGTCTCGAGCTGCTCAAACCCAAGACCGGCTACAGCCTCGGCCAGGGTGGCGGCGGTTGGACGCACACGGTCTACACCGCCACGCCCGGGATCCCCGGGGACTCCGGCTCGGCCTTCCTCGACAGCCAGGGTCGCGCGCTCGGCACCCTGTCGACCCTCGCCCTCGCTCCGGTGGCGCTGTCCAACGGCGTCAGCGACCTCGCGCTCGCGCTCGACTACGCCGACCGCTTCAGCGCCCTGTCGCCGCGACTGGCGACCGGCACCGAACCGTTCAACGGCGACCGCCTGCCGGTCGGCGGGATCGGCGTGCTCGGCCAGGGGACGTCCACCGTCGGCGCCCCGTCGGTCAGCGTCGAGGTCGGCTACCGCGTCCTCGGCCGCGAGGGCACCATCCGGTTCTGATCCACACCGCAGTACCGCCCGGCAGGGGCCGCTCCGGCGGCCCCTGCCGGCGTGTCACCGTCGGCGGGTGGTGCGGGCGGTCGGGACCGCGGTGGTCGGGTCCTCCGGCCACGGGTGTTTGCGGTACCGGCCGCGCAGCTCCGCGCGGACCTGCGCGTACCCGTTCGACCAGAAGCTCGGCAGGTCGTCGGTGACCTGCACCGGTCGCCCGGCCGGAGACAGCAGGTGGATGAGCACCGGGACCCGCCCGTCGACGACCGCCGGCGTGGTGGTCGCACCGAACAGCTCCTGGAGCTTGACGGCGAGCACGGGACGGCCCCCGGCCGCGTCGTAGCGAACGCGCACCCGGTTCCCCGACGGGACGGTCAGCGACGTCGGCGCGAGCCGATCCACGTCCCGAGCCGCCGTCGGCGGTCCGAGCGCCAGCAACACGGCGCTGACGTCCACCCGGGCGAGGTCCGTCCGCCGCCGGGAGGAGGTCAGGAACGGGGCCACGCTGCCGGCCAGGTCGTCGAGCAACGCGGCGTCGCGCACGTCCGGCCAGGCACCGCCGAGCGTGTCGTGCAGCAGCTGCAACCGGGCCTGGAGCTGGCGGTCGTCGCGTCGCCACCCGAGCAGATCGAGACCCTCGGTCGCGATCCCGTCGAGCAACGCCGCGACGCGGCGGTCGGCCGGCGCGGTCGGCCACGGCGTCGACGTCAGGGTGACCGCGCCGAGCGACCGTCGTCGTTCGGCCACCACGTCACCACCCTGCCAGGCCACGTGGCTGCCAGCGTCGATCTGGTCCGCCAGCACCTCGAGCAGCACGTCACGCTCCACGGCGGCTGCGAGGTGGATGCGCGCCTCCGAGGGCCCGCGACCTCCCCCGACCCCACGATCGACCGCCGCGACGGCGAGGTAGGAGGCGTCGGCGAGCGGATCGGTCGCGGGCAGCGTGGCGCCGCGACCGTTGGCGAGCAGCACCGCACCGCGCCGCCCGGGTCGCGCCGCGCCGATGCGGTCCGGCCAGGCCAGCGCCACCAACGCGCCGACGTCCTCCAGCGTGCCCTGCGCCGCACCGTCACCGACGCGTGCCGCACGACGGATGCGTTGCGCTTCGCGGCGGGCGCGCGCGAGCGCTCCCCGGCGCACCTCGACACCGGGTGGTGCCGGCTGGCCTCGGAGGACCGCGACGCGCGTGGCGAGGTCGACGTGCGAGCTGCGACCGGCCGGGCGGAGCGGGTCGCGGTCCACGAGCACCGCGGCGAGATCGACCGCCAACCCGCCGACGCCACGGTCGCGTCCCGCGACCACCAGGTGAGCGAGCCGTGGGTGCAGCGGCAGCGAGGCCAACTCGCGACCGTGGGAGGTCGGGCGTCCCCCCGCGTCGAGCGCGCCGAGGGTGCGCAGCACGGCCCTAGCACGGTCCCAGGCGACCGGATCGGGCTCATCGAGCAACGCGAGATCACCCACCTCGGCACCCCAGACGGCGACCTCCAGCGCGGCGCTCGTGAGGTCATCGGTACGGATCGCGGGCGTGGCGTACGCGGGGCGGCGGGTGTGCGCCGACGCGGACCACAGACGGATCGCACGCCCGGGAGCGACCCGCCCCGCCCGGCCGGCTCGCTGGTCGGCGCTGCTGCGGGAGGCGGGCACGGTCACGAGCCCCGTCATCCCGTTGGCCGCATCGAACCGGGGTTCGCGGGACAGGCCGGCATCGACGACGGCCACGACGCCGGGGACGGTCAACGAGGTCTCCGCCACGTCGGTGGCCAGCACCACGCGGCGGCGGCCGGGCTGGCCGGGGCGGAGCGCTTCGTCCTGATCCGCCGGTGGCAGACCCCCGTGGAGCAGCCGGACCTCCGCGGCGATGCCTCCCGGAGACGGCGGGAGCCGTCGTGCCACCTCACGGAGCTCACGGACACCGGGGAGGAAGACGAGGACGTCGCCGTCGTCCGGTGCGACGGCGCGACCGATCGCGTCGGCGACCGCACCGAGGAGACCGTCGGGGGGTGGGTCGGGGTCGTGGGTCACCTCGATGGGGTAGGTCCGGCCCTCGGCGCGCACCACCGGAGCGGGACCGTCCGCGGCCAACAGCGCCGCCACCGCGACGCCGTCGAGCGTCGCGGACGTGACGACGATGCGCAGGTCCGTCCGCAAGGCTGCCCGGGTCTCGAGCGCGAAGGCGAGCGCCAGGTCGCTCTCGAGCCGACGTTCGTGGAACTCGTCGAAGAACAGCGCGCCGACGCCCGGCAGCGAGGGGTCGCGTTGGAGTCGTCGCAGGAGGACGCCGTCGGTGACGACCTCGATCCGGGTCGCGGCCGACACCGACCGCTCGTCCCGCGTGACGAGCCCGACACGTTGCCCGACCCGCTCGCCGAGCTGTTCCGCCAACCGGCTGGCCGCCCCACGGGCGGCCAGCCGGCGCGGTTCGAGCACCACCAGACGGCCGTCGAAGGCACCGTGGGCGAGCAGGTCGAGCGGCACCCGCGTGGTCTTGCCGGCCCCGGGCGGAGCTTCGAGGACGACGACGCCCGTCCGCGCCAGCGTGGCCCGGACATCGGCCAGGACCGCGTCGACCGGGAGCGGCTCGACCTCGGGTGACACGGGAGTCTCCTCGAGTTGTTGGTGTGGCACAGGTGGTCGACGTGTGGGACGATGGTGCCGCCGCGGGTCCTCAAGTGCGACACCCCACGTGCCGACCTTGTCGTCGGTGCCCGTCGGCACCCGGACGTGTCGCGCGGACGCGCGGACACGGTGGTGGATGGGAGCGAAGCGGCCGTGGCGGAAGCGACGCTGAGGGACGCGGCAGGGCGTCTTCGCGCGCACGCGCCCGAGATCGTCGGTGTGATGGCCGTGCTGATCGCGGTCCGAGCCGCCGAGATCCCTTCGCCGGGCCCCATCTGGCTCGCTCCCGCGCTGCTCCTCCTGGCCGGTGTGGTGTCGGTCGCCAGCTACGGGTGGTGGGGCCGTGACGCGACGGGCCACCAGCTGCACCTGCGGGTCGCCGCGCAGGTCGCGGTGCTGACGATCTTCGCCGCCTCGAGCGGTGTCGGTCCGGCGATCGTTGCCCCCGTCCTGCTGCTCGCGGTGGTCGATACGGTGCGCTACTCGGGTTCCCGCGCCCGGAACCTCGCGGTCGCGTGGGCCCTCGGCGGGGTCCTCGTCCACCAGATCGCGATCGAACTCACCGACCTGCCGACCTACTTCGGCGGCCCTCCCGGGCACGGCCTGGCCGCCCTCGGTACGGTCGTGCTCGTGCTCGTCGGGCGACGCATCGCGCGGCTCGCCGACGACGGCGAGGAAGCCCGGGCACGGGTCGCCGCGGAGCAGGCCCGCATCCAGGCCATGCTCGCCGGCGCCAGCGACGTGACCCTCATCATCGGCGACGGCCGGGTCACCTACCAGTCCCCCTCGACCCAGCGGGTCATGGGCTACCCGAGCGACGCGCTCATCGGCCGCAGCTACCTCGAGATGGTGCACCCCGCCGACCGCGGCCAGGTGGTCGAGTTCGTGCGCGGGATGCTCCAGGAGCCGGGTGGCACGGGTCTGATCGAGTGCCGGCTCGAGGCGGCCGATGGCACGTTCGTCCCGGTCGAGTCCTCCTGCCGGAACCTGCTCCACGACCCCGCCGTCAACGGGTTCGTGGTCAGCTCCCGCGACGTCACCGAGCGCCGGCTCCTCGAGCAGCAGCTCGAGCACCGGGCCTTCCACGACGATCTGACGGGGCTGGCGAACCGCGCGCTCCTCCTCGACCGCCTCGAGCACACCGGAGCACGGATCCGCCGGTCGGGAGGCCGCTACGCGGTGCTCTACGTGGACATCGACGGCTTCAAGCCGGTCAACGACAGCCTCGGACACACCGCAGGGGACGCCGTCCTGCTCGCCATCGCGCAGCGGCTGGAGGATGCGACCCGGCGTTCCGACACCCTCGCCCGGCTCGGCAGCGACGAGTTCGCGATCATCGTGGAGGAGCACCACGGCGCGGTGGAGGCCACGGGGATCGCGGAGCGGATCCTCGACGACGTGCGCCTGCCCATCCAAGCCGAGGGCACCGAGGTGCAGGTCACCGCCAGCATCGGCATCGCGTACGACGCGGACGGCGACGGCCCCGCGGACGTCCTGCGCAACGCCGACATCGCGATGTACCTCGCCAAGCGGGACGGCCGCGACCGCTTCGAGGTGTTCGAGCCACGGATGCACGTCGCGGTGATCGAGCGGCTGCACCTCGAATCGGACCTCCAGCACGCGATCGACGCCGGCGAACTGCGGTGCCACTACCAGCCCATCGTCGCCCTCGTCGACCGTCACGTCGTCGGCGTCGAGGCGCTGGTCCGCTGGGAGCACCCCGAACGCGGCACGGTCCACCCCGGCGAGTTCATCCCGTTCGCCGAGGAGACCGGCCTGGTGGTCGGGATCGGCCGCTTCGTGCTCCACGAGGCCTGTGCGCAGGTCCAGCGCTGGCGCACCGATCTGCCCGGTTCCCAGGATCTGACGGTCTCGGTCAACGTCTCGATGCGCCAGTTCTCGGTCGGCGATCTGCTCGGTGACGTCGCTTCGGCGTTGGCGACCTCGGGCCTACCCGCCTCGGCCCTGACCCTCGAGCTCACCGAGTCGGCGCTCATCCACGACGCGGAACGCACCCTGGCGTTGCTCCACGAGCTGAAGGCCCTCGGGGTTCGGTTGGCCATCGACGACTTCGGGACGGGGTACTCGTCGTTGGCCTACCTGCACCGGTTCCCGGTCGACGTGCTCAAGATCGACCGCTCGTTCGTCACCTCGGTCGTCTCCGGGCGCCAGTCGCCGGCGCTCGCTCGCGCCATCGTCGACCTCGGCCGCTCGCTCGACCTGGTCACCATCGCCGAGGGGATCGAGCACGACGTCGAGCTCGTCCAGTTCCGTGAGCTCGACTGCACCCAGGGTCAGGGCTACCTGTTCGCCCGTCCCGCCCCGCCGGACGAGATCGCCGCCTTGCTCGTCGGAGCGCTCGCCTCGGCGGTCGCCCCGGTGCCGGCCAGCGCCGAACCCGTCCCCGCATCCTTCGACGTCGCGGGTCCTCGCCACTAGCGTCCGTCCGGTCGACCGAGGAGCGTTGTCGTGGGCCTGCTGGTGAAGATCGTCATCGCCGCAGCTGCGCTGTGGGTAGCGGTGCAGGTGGTCCCCGGCCTCGACTTCGAGGGGTCGGTCGTGACCCTGCTCCTCGTGGCGCTGGTGCTCGGCATCATCAACGCCGTGGTCAAGCCGATCCTGACCGTGCTGTCGCTGCCGTTCATCATCCTGACGTTGGGCTTGTTCCTGCTGGTGGTCAACGCCATCGCCCTGTGGATCGTCATCCGGCTCTCGGGCGCCCTCGACCTCGGCCTCACCTCGGACGGCTTCGGCTCGACCTTCCTCGGCGCGCTCGTGGTGTCGCTGGTCGCCTGGGGCCTCGAGACCGTGACGGGCGTGCGCGACTGAGGTCGCGCCTACCCTCGCACGACTCGACGAGGGAGCCCCGCCCGTGCCAGCCGACCGCGACCTGACCGGTGCCACCACCGAGTTGCTGCAGACGATGATCCGCAACGCCTGCGTGAACGATGGGACACCGAGCTCGGGCGAGGAGGTCCGCAACGCCGACCTGCTGACGAGCTACCTCGAGGGCAGCGGGCTCGACCTCGACCGCCACGAGCCGCTGCCCGGCCGACGGTCGGTCCTGGCCACCATCGAGGGCTCCGATCCCTCCGCCCCGACGTTGCTGCTGCTCGGCCACACCGACGTGGTGCCGGTGAGCCCCGACGACTGGCGCGAGGACCCCTTCGGCGGCGAACTGATCGACGGCGAGGTGTGGGGGCGAGGTGCGGTCGACATGCTCAACCTCACCTCGTCCATGGCCGTGGCGTTCCGGCACCTGGCGAGCTCCGGGTTCCGACCGCGCGGCACGCTGAAGTTCCTCGGCGTCGCCGACGAGGAGGCGGGCGGCACGTGGGGCGCGGGTTGGCTGGTCGACAACGAGTGGGACCAGGTCCGAGCGGACTACGTCCTGACCGAATCCGGCGGGATCCCCACCGACACCCCGGCCGGTCGCCGCATCGTGATGATGTCGGGCGAGAAAGGCATCGGGTGGCGTCGGCTCACCGTGCACGGCACCCCCGGCCACGGCTCGATGCCGTACGCGGCCGACAACGCGCTCATCACCACCGCCGAGGTGGTGCGTCGGCTCGCGGCCTACACCCCGACGCCGCAGCTCGGTGAGCACTGGCGTGCCTACGTCGACGCGCTCGGCGCCGAGGGGGATGCACGGGCGGCGCTGCTCGAGCCCGCACGCCTCGACGAGGCCATCGCGGGGATGGAGCCACGGATCGCCAAGTACTGCCACGCGACGACGCACACGACCTTCTCCCCGAACGTCGTGCACGGCGGGACCAAGACCAACACCATCCCGGACCGCATCGAACTCGAGGTCGACATCCGGACCCTGCCCGGACAGACCGACGCGGACGTCGACACGATGCTGACCGAGGCGCTCGGTGACCTCGCTGCCCGGGTCGACGTCGCCGCCGCCGTCCCGCCCCGCCCCGCGTCGGCCTCGGCGATGGACACGCCGCTCTGGGACGTGCTCACCGAGCGCGCCGAAGCGGTGCACCCCGGTGCCGAGGTCCTGCCGTTCATGCTCACCGGCGGGACCGACGCCGCGTTCTTCCGCGAGAAGGGCGCCATCGCGTACGGCGCGGGGATGTTCAGCGCCAAGGCGTGCCTGGCGGAGTTCCAGTCCCGCTTCCACGGACACGACGAGCGCATCGACACCGAGTCGCTCGGCCTGTCGGCCAACCTCTGGATCGACGTCGCCGAGTCGCTCCTCACGTGAGGTCGACCGCGCCACACCGCGTACCCGCCGGCGCGGCGGCTGCCACCCTGTTGCTGGCCGTCGGCTGCGGGCCGTCGGACGCCCAGCCCGACGACCCCGCCCCCTCCCCCGCAGCGACCACCGAGGCGCCGGCCGACCCGGACCCCGCGACCTCCCCGGACAGCACACCCTCCACCGAGCCGGGAGCAGCCGCTGGCGACCCGGTCCTCACGGACGTCGCGAGCGGCCTCGCGGCACCCTGGGACGTCGCGTGGCTGGGTGATCGCGCCTTCGTGACCGAGCGCGACAGCGGCCGGCTGCTCGAGATCGCCGACGATGGCACGCTCACCGAGGTCCGGACCTTCGCCATCGAACCCGCCGGCGAGGGCGGGCTGCTCGGCCTCACCGCGCACCCCGGTGGATCCTGGCTGTACGCCTACCTGACCACCCGATCGGACAACCGCGTCGTCCGGTTCGACCCCGACACGGTCAACGACCCCGAGGTGATCGTCGACGGCATCCCGGCGGCTCCCACCCACGATGGCGGCCGGTTGGCGTTCGGCCCGGACGGGATGCTCTTCATCGCCACCGGGGACGCGCAGGATCCGCGAGCGGCGCAGGACGAGAGCTCGCTGGCCGGCAAGATCCTGCGGGTCACCCCCGACGGCGACGTCCCGGACGACAACCCCACCGAGGGATCACCCGTCTGGTCGCTCGGTCACCGCAACGTCCAGGGGCTCGCCTTCGACGTCGACGGCCGGCTCTTCGCGCCCGAGTTCGGCCCGGACCGCGACGACGAGATCAACCGCATCGAGCCGGGCGCGAACCACGGGTGGCCCGAGGTGACGGGCGCAGCCGGCGCGACCGGGTTCACCGACCCGATCCTCGTGCGCCAACCTCCGGAGGCGTCGTGGTCGGGCGGTGTCGTCCTCACCGGCGGCGCGATCGATCGCTGGGAGGGCGACCTGTTCGTCGCCGCGCTGCGTGGCGAGCGGCTGTACCGCATCCCGCTGGAGGGCGGCGAGGTGGCGGGCGAGCCCGAGGAGCTGCTGGTCGGTGAGCTCGGGCGGCTCCGCGACGTGACGCAGGCGCCCGACGGCTCCCTGTGGCTGTTGACCAGCAACCGGGACGGCCGCGGGTCCCCCTCGGAGGCGGACGACCGCATCGTCCGCTTCGGTCCACCCCCCGGCTGACGTCGATCCTCGGCCGCGCCCTCCAGCGGGGGTTACGGTGCCCGCCGGGATGACCGGCGAGGATGATCGGGGGCACGTGGTGCAGCGAGCGGGCACGCAGCGACCCGATGGGTCCCGGCCGGTCTGGGACCTGCCGCCGCCGCCCGCTGGCGACCCGGTGCCGCTCCCCCCGCCCGAACCGCCACCAGCGGACCTCGTCCTCGACGCGTGCGCCGCCCAGCTCGAAGCCGCCCGGGACGCCAGGTCCCGTCTCGCACGCCTCGCGGAGCTCGAGGGGGTGCCGCTCGCCGCGGCCAGCCTGCTCAGCCTCCTCGAGGCGCTGCCGGACGGGTGGCAGCGGCGGACCGCGCTCCGCCGTCTCATCGATGCCGGCAACCTGCACGACGTGGACGCCGACGCGATCGTCCGCACCTTCGGCCGCGGGGCCGACCGGTTCGCGGTCGCGGCCCGGCTCGTGGACGCCGGTCTCGCCGAGGTCGAGGTGGTGACCGACGCGCTCCCGGTCCGTGCGGCAGCCCGGCTGCGGCGCCGCGCCGGAGCCACCTGAGTGGACGCCCTCGGGCTGCTGGCCGGGACGGGGTGGGCGTCGGGGGTGAACCTGTACGGCGTGGTCCTGCTCCTCGGCATCCTCGGCCGCACCGGGATCACCGACCTGCCCCCGGTGCTGGTCCGCACCGACGTGCTCATCGCCGCCGCGGTGCTCTACGCGGTCGAGTTCGTGGTCGACAAGGTCCCGGTCCTCGACAGCATCTGGGACGTCGTCCACACCGTCGTCCGACCGCTCGGAGCGGCGCTCCTCGGCGGGGTCCTGGCGGGTGAACTCGAGACGGTCTCGCAGGTCGGGGCCGCAGCCAGCTCCGGGGCGCTGGCCCTCGTCAGCCACACCGTGAAGGCCAGCGCCCGTGCCGCCGTCAACACCTCCCCCGAGCCGGTCTCCAACAGCATCGTGAGCCTCGGTGAGGACGGACTCGTCGCCGGGGTGGTCCTCCTGGCGGTCTCGTACCCGCTCGTCGCCCTCGGTGTGGTCGTCGTGCTGGTCGTCGCGGGGACGGCGGCGTTCGTGCTCGCGGTGCGGGCCCTGCGCCGCTCGTGGCGGAGCAGGCGCGAACGCCGCCGCGCGCGACGAGGTGACGAACGGACGCCGACGGACGGCACGGCGGGGTGATGGGGCCCGGCCGGCGCTACCGTCGGCCCTTCCGTGCACCCGACCCCACGAGGCGACCGTGCGCTTCCTCGACGGCCACCGACCGTCCCACGACCTGACCTACGAGGACGCGTTCCTCGTCCCGGCCCGGTCCGCCGTGACGTCCCGGCTCGACGTCGCGCTCGACTCGCCGGACGGCAGCGGCACGACCGTGCCGCTCGTGGCCGCCAACATGACCGCGGTCTCCGGACGACGGATGGCCGAGACCCTCGCGCGGCGCGGTGGTCTCGCCGTCATCCCGCAGGACATCCCGGTCGACGTGGTCGCGGAGGTGGTGGCGTGGGTCAAGGGCCGCCACCCCGTCGTCGAGACCCCCATCGTGCTCGCCCCGAACGACACCGTCGGTGATGCGCTCGCCCTGGTGCCGAAGCGATCCCACGGCGCCGCGGTCGTGGTCGATGCCGACGCGCCCGTCGGGATCGTCACCCTCGCCGACCTCGGCGACGTGGACCGCTTCACCCAGGTCGCGAGCGTGATGTCGTCCGACCCGACGACCCTGCCGGCGGACGTCGATCCGCGGGCCGCGTTCGATCTGCTGGCCGAGGCGCGCCACCGGTTGGCGCCGGCGGTCGATGGCGACGGGCGTCTGGTCGGCCTCCTGACCCGCACCGGCGCGCTGCGATCCACGCTGTACCGGCCGAACCTCGACGCCGATGGGCACCTGCGGATCGCCGCGGCCATCGGGGTGAGCGGCGACGCGGCGGCCACGGCTCGCAAGCTCGTGGCCGCTGGCGTCGACGTGCTCGTGCTCGATACCGCCCACGGGCACCAGGACCGGATGCTCGACGCCCTGCGGGCCGTACGGGACGAGGACCTCGGCGTCCCCGTCGTCGCGGGCAACGTCGTCACGCCGGAGGGCGTCCGCGACCTCGTCGAGGCCGGCGCGGACGTCTGCAAGGTCGGGGTCGGCCCCGGGGCGATGTGCACCACCCGGATGATGACGGGGGTGGGTCGTCCGCAGCTCTCGGCCGTCATCGACTGCGCGGCGGCAGCCCGCGACCTCGGCGCGTACGTGTGGGCCGACGGCGGGGTCCGTCACCCCCGCGACGTCGCGCTCGCGTTGGCCGCGGGTGCGTCGAACGTGATGGTCGGCTCGTGGTTCGCCGGCACGCACGAGTCACCCGGCGACCTCGAGCACGACGCGACCGGGCAGGCGTACAAGGTCTCGTTCGGCATGGCGTCGGCCCGGGCCGTCAAGCACCGCACCGAGGGCGAGAGCGCCTTCGACCGCGCCCGGAAGGCGCTGTTCGAGGAAGGCATCTCCTCGGGCCGGATGCCGCTCGATCCCGCGGCCCCCGGCGTCGAGGACCTCGTCGACCGCATCGTCGCCGGGGTCCGAAGCGCCTGCACGTACGCGGGCGCCGCCGACCTCGCCAGCTTCGCCGAGCGCGCCGTGATCGGAGTGCAGACCCGTTCGGGCTACGCCGAGGGCCGCCCGATCAGCGGCGGCTGGTGACCGCAGCGCCGAGCATCGACCGGATGTCCGAGACGCCGCTCAGCTGACGACGTCCTCGATGCGCTGCATGACGTCGGGGGTCAGCTTCGGGAGCAGCTCGATGGCGCCCATGTTGTCGTGCACCTGCTCGACCTTCGACGCACCGGTGATCACGGTCGACACGTTCGGGTTCGCCGCGCACCAGGCGATGGCGAGCTGGGCGAGCGAGCCGCCGAGCTCGTCGGCGACGGCCCCGAGCTCCTTGACCTTGGCGTTCTTCTGCTCGTCGGTCAACGCGTCGGCGAGCCAACCGAAACCTTCGAGCGCGCCACGCGAGTCCTCCGGGACGCCGTCGGCGTACTTCCCGGTCAGCAGACCGGACGCGAGCGGCGACCAGATCGTCGTGCCGAGGCCGATGTCCTCGTAGAGCCGCGCGTACTCCTTCTCGACCCGGCGACGGTGGAAGAGGTTGTACTGCGGCTGCTCGACGACCGGCTTGTGCCAGCCGTTGCGGTCACAGACGTCCCAGGCGGCCCGGATCTCGTCCGCGGTCCACTCCGAGGTGCCCCAGTACAGGGCCCAGCCGCGGTCGATGACGTCGTTCATCGCCCGCGCCGTCTCCTCGATCGGGGTGTCCGCATCGGCGCGGTGGCAGTAGACGAGGTCGAGGTGCTCGAGCCCGAAGCGTTCGAGGGACGCCTCGACCGACTCGAGCAGGTACTTGCGGTTCAGGGTGTTGCGCGAGTTCGGACCGTCGTGGAGGCCCCAGAAGAACTTCGAGGACACCAGGTAGGAGTGCCGTTCCCAGCCGAGCTCGCGGATGGCTTCACCCATGATGCGCTCGGATTCGCCACCGGCGTAGGCCTCGGCGTTGTCGAAGAAGTTCACACCCGCGTCGTAGGCGGCAGCCATGCACTCGACCGCCATCCGCACGTCGACCTGGTTCTTGAAGGTCACCCAGGACCCGAGCGACAGCACGCTCACCTTCAGGCCACTGTGGCCGAGCCGGCGGTAGGGCATCTCGAGGTCGGGCACGGAGCGCTCCGTTCTGCGATCGGTCGTTGACGGTCGGCTGCAGCGTAGGACCGGCCCGGTCGCCGCGGCGCTGGTCGTCCGGACGCACCGGCACCTGAGAGCCGTCCTCAGGTCGGGCCGTTACCGTGTCGCGTCGCACGGACGGCCGTGCGATCCCGCCGGGCCCACCCGCCCGGCGTCGGTGCGATCCGGCGCGGAGGCGTTCGTGGCAGCACGCAGCCAGCGTGGGCGCGTCCTCGCCGACCGCTACGAGCTCCTCGACCGGCTCGGGACCGGCGGTGCCGGCACCGTCTGGCGCGGCCACGACCGAGCGCTTGACCGCCCCGTCGCGGTCAAGCTCCTGCACGCCGAGCTTGCCGATGACCCCGATGCGGGGACGCGGTTCCGGACCGAGGCCACCGCGGCCGCCAAGCTGACCCACCCGAACGCGGTGCTGGTCTACGAC
>NZ_JBBEBZ010000126.1:0-3154 GCF_040882075.1 Nitriliruptor sp. | reverse complement strand
GAGTTTGCCAGTGGGTGGGATCGCGCCGATCGTGGGCGACGGCCAGGATCCGGAGCTCATGCCGCCCAATCACGTAGACGACGTGATAGGGGAAGCGCGGAACCGGGGTCCGACGAGCTCGGTGGTCGTCCCCGAGACCCGGGATGGTTGTCCCGATGTGCGGCCAGCGCTGGATCGCGGACGTCAACTCGTCGACCCTGGCGAGGAACTCTGCCCCGAGCCCAGGACGTCGCTGCTCGTACCAGCGGACGGCAGCCGTCAGTTCCTGCTGTGCCTCGCTGCCGAACCTGAGCGGCAACGTCACCGTTCGGCGAACTCACGAGCGATCCGATCACGCACGATCGACCAGTCCTCACCCGGGGTCTCACCCGCCAGGAAGTCTCTCGTGCGGCGGTCGATCTCCTCTGCCCAGAGCCGTTCGGCGGTGGCGGCGTCGTCGTCACCGGGCGTCTCGAGGCTGGCCAGCAACTGGGCGGCCAGGTCGGCGCGATCCTCGACCGACAGGTCGAGCGCTGCCGTGAGAAGCTCCTGCGCGTGTTGGGTCATGAGGCCAGCGTACATCGACCGCGCCGGTGGCCGACAGTGGCGCGGTCGCGACGCTGTGGACGAAGGGGGCCCGCGCATACTCGACTTGGCAGTCGGTTTCGAATAGTGCGACGAGCGTGCCGGGGTGGCGGGAAACGTCCCGCCGTGGATGTCACGGCGCGACCCGATGCTCCTCGTCGCCGATGCCGTAGACAGCGTCCATGATCCGAGGGGAGAGGTAGACCCGGTTGCGTTTCTTGCCGGTCACCTCAGTGAGGATGTCTTGATCCACGAGGGCGTCGATCGCCTTCTGCGCCGTGGGTAGCGTGACGTTGAGCTGCCCTGTGAGGCGCTTGGCCGTCACGTAGGGACGGTCGAGCAGGGACTCGGCGAGGCGGACCGTCGTGTTCGTCACTCGGGCCGTCAGGAGTTCTTCTCGGATGTCGCGCTGGAGATCGACCAGCCGGACGGTGCGTTCCTCGGCATCTCGCGACTGGTGCGCCACCCCGTCGAGGAAGAAGTTGATCCACGGAGTTGGGTCTCCCGTGGCGCTGGTCTCGAACAGTAGGTGGTAGTACTGGCTCCGGTGACGCTCGAAGTACGCCGAGAGGTAGAGCATCGGACGTTCGAGCACCCCTCGCTCGCAGAGAGCGAGGGGGACGAGCAGCCGGCCGATGCGTCCGTTCCCGTCGAGGAAGGGGTGGATCGTCTCGAACTGGTAGTGGGCAAGCGCCAGCGCAACGAGGTTCGGAAGCTGATGCTCGTGCAGGAACCGTTCGAGATCCGCCAACGCTTCGTGCATCGCGTCCACCGGGGGAGGAACGAACTTCGCCGAGGTCAGCGTGGACCCCGGCGGCCCGATCCAGTTCTGGGTGCGACGAAACTCGCCGGGGGTCATGGCCTCGCCGCGCACCCCCGACATGAGGATCGCGTGGGTCTCGCGGATGAGTCTGAGGCTGAGCGGTAGGCGGTCCAGTGCTCGGAGTGCGTGGTCGAGCGCGTGCGTGTAGTTGACGACCTCGCGAAGGTCGCCCTCGGGAGGGACGTTCACGTCGTGGTCGGCTTCGAACAGCAGGAGCTCACCGACCGATGTCTGGGTCCCCTCGATCTTCGAACTCAGGACCGCTTCGATGCGCACGTAGGGGCCCATGAGGATGTCGGGACTGGGTAGGAGGCGACTGACCCCTGCTAGACGGTGAACAGCAGCCGTGGCCTCAGTCAGCTTGTTGACCGTCGTGGCGTCGTAGTCGACCTCGCGGGGAACTGGCCCCGGATGGAACGCGTGGTGGCCATCGATGGTCTTGCGGACAGCGCCGAGCCGGTCGGACGTGAAGGCCTCGACATCCACGGTGATCCCCCCTTCGATGGGAAAGCCGTCTTTCCCTTCCTCTCGACATACGAAAGAATATCACCTAAACCTATCGTAACGTCGGCGTTCGTGAAGCTGCCTTTCGCATCGCACAGCGTCGCGGCGGGTACGCGCCCCCGTTCGGCTTCGAGAGTTCCACTCGATCGAGCAACCAGCGGGAGCCATTGGCCGTCCTCGCGGAGACCGTTGGATGCGCGGACGCTGCCATGCCGCGCCATGTCGTAGGGGGCTGGTTGGCTAGTCGTGCTGTCACCGAGGAGTAGCTGCGGGTGAGTCCACCGAGCGTTGGGGAGAGGTTCGTGCCGCGCCGACCGTTCCGGCTCGGGCGAGACGCGCCTGGCAAGCTCGCGGCCCGCGGGATCAGCGAGAGCGAGGTTCGTTCGCTGCTCCAGGATCACGTCATCGTGGACATCGTTGAGGGCCGAAGTAGGTGTGTGCTCCTGGGTCGCGTTTCTGGTCGTGCGCTCGTAGCGGTGGTTGCTGACGACGAGCTGGACGACGCCACGGTCCTGGTGTCGGTGTACGAACCAGATGCTGCACGAGGCTGGACAACCGAGTTGATCGACCGCACCCTGCGGGGGGACGGTCTTGAGGAGCCGCTGCGATGACGCGCCATGCTCATGATGACGGCAGGTTGACGGAGGGCCTGGTGGACTACGACCACGTCGTTCACCGCGAGGATGGCACGGCGAGCCTGTTGGTCGTCGCCGGCGTGCCGGCGTCGATCTGCGATGTCTGCGACGAGTACTGGTTCGATGAGGAGGTTGGGTTCGCCCTGGCTCGCCTCATCCAGGAGCAGACACCGGAGCCGGGGGAGATCCGCCGCATCGGGTGGACCCCGGCTCACGCCGCTTGAAGCTGGTCGACACCGTCGATCGGATCGAGTTCGGTGCCGACGTCGTGCGTTCGCTTGCTGACGCGGGCCTCTGAACCTGTAGCACCCGGTGCCGGCTACCCATCGAAGTAGAGATCCGCGGCCGAGGGATGAGCATCGAGGGCCCAGACGCGGTCGTAGGCTGCGGAGACCAGGTGCCAGACCAGATCCTGCCCATCTGCCGCTGACTGGATACCGCTCGCCAGGTCCCCGAACACGACGAACTCGTGCGGGATGAGTCGCCCAGCGGCGTCTCGCCGCCGGTCCGGGTCGGGGAAGCGCAACGCCCCCCTGTTGTCGGCGAGGTGCCATGCCATCGGCCCGTCGCCCAGACGCGCGATAGCGCTTTCGTACTCCGGCAGTGGGTCGGCCAGCCCGCCGTCCAG
>NZ_JBBEBZ010000125.1:0-20761 GCF_040882075.1 Nitriliruptor sp. | reverse complement strand
GACTCCCAACACGGATTCCAGCCGTGCGCCATAGGCCTGACTAGGCGAACCCTCCGTGCGCCTCGCCCCGCGAGGGGCGACGAACGCCGGGAGCGTACGCGGGCGTTCGCGCCCCGGCCAACGCGGATCCGCACCGGCGAACACCGCGACGTTCGCCGTACCTACACATGCTATGCTCTGCTCATGGGTACCATGACGCGCAGGCTCCAGATCCTGGTCGACGATCGGCGGTACGCGCTTCTCGAGCGGGAGTCGAAGGCGACAGGACGGCCGGTCGCCGAGCTGATCCGCGACGCGATCGATACGCGTTACGGCGTCGATCTGACCGCACGGCACGCGGCGTACCGACGGATCCTGGCCGCCGAACCGATGCGCGTCGACGACTGGACCACGATGAAGGACGAACTGCTGGAGAGCTTCGACGACCAGCGTTCACCGTGACCCTCGGACGGGCCCTCCTCGACACCGCGGTGTTCGTCTACGCCGTCGGCGCGGACCACCCGTACCGCGACCCGTGCCGTCGGCTGCTCGACCCGGACGCCCTGTACCGGTACGGCGGCGAGGCGAGCGTGCAGGCCATCCAGGAGCTGCTGCACCAACGGACCCGCCGCACGGGGGACCGCAGCGGCTCCGTGGACGTCGCGCGGGCCATGGCCGAGCTCTGCCCGCTCCACGAGCTGACCCCCACGGATCTGCGAACGGGGCTCGAGCTGTTCCTGCAGGCGCCCCGCCTGACCGGCCGCGATGCGCTGCACGCCGCGACGGCCATCAACCGGGACATCCCGACGATCGTGTCGCCTGATGCGAACTTCGACGGCCTCGCCCAGCTCCAGCGCCTCGACCCGATCGAGGCCGCCGCGCGCCTCTCGTGACCCGCTCGGTCCCGCCCTCCGCGCGGATCCGAGCAGGCTGAGCTCGGTGGCTCTCGATCGCATCGCCGCCCGCTCGTCACCCTAGGCTCGGGCTCCCGCCACCCGGAGAAGAACCCGTGCGCATCGGCCTCCCCCTGCAGTACGCCGGCGACGTCCGCGCCGCTGCTGACCAGGTCCGCGACCTCGAATCCGCCGGTCTGGACGTCGTCTGGGTCGCCGAGGCGTACGGCCTCGATGCGGTGTCCCTCCTCGGCTACCTCGCCGCGACGACCGAGACGGTCGGCCTGGGGTCGGCGATCCTGAACGTCTACTCGCGCACCCCCGCGCTGATCGCGCAGGTCGCTGCCGGGCTGGACACGGTGTCCGGTGGCCGCTTCGAGCTGGGGCTCGGGGCGTCGGGGCCGCAGGTGATCGAGGGCTGGCACGGGATGCCGTACGCCAAGCCCCTGACCCGGACCCGCGAGACCATCGAGCTGGTGCGGCGCATGCTGGCCCGCGAGGAGATCGAGCACGACGGCAAGGTCTTCACCCTGCCGCTGCCCGCCGACCAGGGCACCGGGCTCGGCAAGCCGCTGAAGATGCTCGCCCACCCGGTCCGCCCTCGCGTGCCGATCCACGTCGCCGCGCTCGGCGAGAAGAACGTCGCGATGACCGCCGAGGTCGCCGACGGGTGGCTGCCGATCTTCTACCTGCCCGAACGTGCGTCCGAGGTCTGGGGCGAGTCCCTCGAGACCGGTCGCGCGAAGCGTTCGGGCGACCTCGGTGACCTCGACGTCATCGCCGGCGGGGTCCTGGCGATCGCCGAAGGCGAGCAGCGCAAGCAGATCCTCGACGGCCTCCGTCACTTCTACGCGCTCTACATCGGGGGGATGGGCGCCAAGGGCAAGAACTTCTACAACGACCTCGCCACCCGGTACGGGTACGGCGACGTCGCCGAGACCATCCAGGACCTCTACCTCGACAAGAAGAAGGACGAGGCCGCGGCCCTGATCCCCGACGAACTGCTCGAGCTGACCAACCTCGTCGGCTCGGAGGGCTTCATCCAGGAGCGGGTCGCGGCGTTCCGGGAGTCCGGCGTGACCACGCTGAACGTGACGCCGCTCGGCGACTCCCCGGCGCTGATCGAGCAGGTCAAGGCCTGGGCCACCTGACCCCGGACGTGCCGGTTCATCGCAGGCTCGAGCTGAGCCGGGCCCGTCGCACCCAGCTCGACCCGGTCGGGCGCGTTCGGACGGGGTCGCCCCCCTCGCGCCCGGAGGTGGCGTGTCCGTAGGTTCGTCGTCACACGGCCGTCCGCCAGCGCGGGCCGGCCGATCCCATCCGACGACGAAGAGGAGCCCACCGTGGCCATCAAGGACGTCCTCCGCGACCACGGCGACCAGCTGCGAACCGACCTGCTCACCGCGGTGATCGAGGCGGCCAGCGACTGCGCGGCCCACTGCAGCGCCTGCGCCGATGCCTGCCTCGAGGAGGGGACCGCGGACCTCAACCGGTGCATCCGCTCCGACCTCGACTGCGCCGACATCTGTACGGCCACGGCCAAGGTCGTCGGCCGCGCTGGGGCGTCCGGCGCGCCATGGCTGGAGCTGGTCCGGGTCTGCGCCGAGGCTTGCGCGAGCTGCGCCGAGGAGTGCGAGAGCCACGCCGACATGCACGATCACTGCCGGGCGTGCGCCGACGCGTGCCGCCGCTGCGAGCAGGCCTGCCGCGAGCTGCTCGACGCCGCCAGCTGACCCACCCGTCGCTGGCCTGCGCGACGCGACGAGGGCGGACCCGGACGGGTCCGCCCTCGATGCGTATCGAGCGGAGGGTGAGGGATTTGAACCCTCGAGAGGTGTGAACCCCTACCCGCTTTCGAGGCGGGCGCACTCGGCCGGACTATGCGAACCCTCCAGGGTGCACCCCGAGCACGGGGCGACAGGCGCTGGCGGAGGGTAGGGGGTGGGTCGCGCGACCAGCAACCGCCACAGGGGTCGTGCGCCGCGTCACCACTCGCCGCCTCGCCTACCGGTAGGCGAGGAGGGGCGAGCCTGCCCCCTCTGGTCTACCGGTAGACACGGATGCCCCCTCGGGTCTACCGGTAGGCGCCCCGTCAGCAGCCAGCGCACCGCTCCCCGGTCACACCCGTCAGACCGGGCGGAGCACGTCGCGGGTCAGCTCGGGGACGCGGCGCACGCCGGACAGCGCCATCGTCAGGTCGAGGTCTGCGAGCAGGCAGCGCAGGACGTGCTCGACGCCCTCCGCGCCGGCGAGGGCGAGGCCCCACACGTAGGGCCGTCCGATCATCACCGCGTCGGCGCCGAGGGCGAGCGCGATCGCGACGTCGGCGCCGCTGCGCACCCCGCTGTCGAACAGGACGGGGACCTGATCGTCGACCGCGTCGACGACGTGGGGCAGCGCATCGAGCGAACCGATCGCACCGTCCACCTGGCGACCACCGTGGTTGGACACGACCATGCCCGACACGCCAGCGTCGATCGCCAACCGGGCGTCGTCGGGGTGCTGGATCCCCTTGACCAGGACCGGCAGCGGCGAACGGTCGACGAGCTCACGCAGGTCCTCCCAGGTCTGGCTCGGGTCCGAGAACGTCGCTATCCACCGCAGCACGGCGGCCTGTCGCGTCTCGTCGCCCATGGACCGCCAGCCCTCGCTCCGCACCGCCTCGCCACCGTCGGGCAGGCCGGCGAGGAAGGCCGGGTCGGTGAGGTAGTTGCTGAGCCCCTCGGCGTGCAGGAACGGCAGGTAGGCGGTCGCGAGGTCGCGCGGTCGCCACGCGAGCAGCCGCGTGTCGAGCGTGACCACCACCGCCTCGTAGCCCGCGTCAGCGGCGCGTTGGATCAGCGAGTCGGTGATGCCGTCCTCGGACGGCCAGTAGAGCTGGAACCACCGCGGCGAGTCCCCGGCCGCCTCGGCGACCTGCTCCATCGGGTAGCTCGACACCGTCGACAGCGTGAACGGCACCTCGACCGCGGCCGCCCCCTTCGCGACCGCGACCTCGGCGTCGTCGTGGACGATCGACTGCACCCCGACCGGCCCGCAGACCAGCGGCGTCGGGTGGGTGCGTCCGAGCAGGGTGACCGACAGGTCGCGCTCGGCCACGTCGCGCAGCATCCGGGGGACGAGCTGCCAGCGGCGGAACGCCGCGAGGTTGGCGGCCTCCGTCGCCTCGCTGCCGGCGCTGCCCGCGACGTACCCGTCGGCCTTGGCGTCGAGCACCTCGCGGGCCGCTTCACGCAGCCCGTCGTAGGTGACGGGCAGCTCGGGCAGCGTGCCCGCCATCCCGCCGAAGTAGATGCCGTACTGGAAGGTGTTGAAGCCCACGACCGTCTCCCTACGCGTCGGCCAGGCAACGTAGTCCGCGACCGCCCACCCGCGGGCGGCGCACTCGAGTGAGCGTCGCCGCTTCCGGTCAGGTGGAGCGAGGGGTGCGCTTCGCGCGGAAGAAGTCGCGCAGCAGGTCGCCGCACTCCTCGCCGCGGACGCCGCGGACCACCTCGAGACGGTGGTTGAGCCGGGGATCGCGCGGCACGTCGTAGAGCGCCCCGACGGCGCCAGCCTTCGGGTCGTCGGCGCCGAACACGACCCGGTCGAGCCGAGCGAGCACCAGCGCACCAGCGCACATCACGCACGGCTCGAGCGTGACGAAGATGGTGCAGCCATCGAGGCGCCAGCTGCCCACGGTCCGGGCGGCCTCGCGGACAGCGAGGATCTCGGCGTGGGCCGTCGGATCGCCGTCGACCTCGCGTCGGTTGTGCCCGCGCCCGACCACCTCGGCCGACGCGCCCGACCCCCGGACCACGACCGCTCCGATGGGCACGTCGTCGTGTACCGCGGCCGCTCGGGCCTCGGCGAGCGCCTCGTCCATCCACGGCTCGTGCTCCACGCCGCGAGCGTAGGTCGACCACGAGACCGGTTCGGCTCCGAGCGCGACTCGGGTCCGGTCCGACCCGCCCCGGACAGCCGCGCCAGCCGGGAGTACCGTCGGAGCGGCGCGGGAGGGACTCCCGGAGACGGACGAGGGAGAACGTGCAGGAGCATCCGGGTCTCGAGCTGCACCTGCTCGAGGTGACGGTCGAGGCGCAACGCGCCGTGCTGCGCGCCCGCCGACCCGAGGAGGTGGTCCGCGCGCTCGAGCAGGTCGTCCGCAAGCTCGGCGGCCAGATCGTGCCGGCCCACGTCGGCGGGGACGAGGTGCTGCAGCTCGACCTCTCGCTCGGTGTCCGTGACGCCCGGCTGCCCTGGGCCCCACCCGACGACCCAGCCCGCGCTCGCATCCAACGGGTCCTGCCTGGTGTCATCGAGGACGCGCGGCGGATGTTGAACCTGCTGTGGGCCCGCGAGGACCGCGACGACCCGACCCTGCGTGACGAGCTCACGGGGGCGCTGCACCCGACGGCGACCGCTCGTCTCGTCGAACGCAGCCGGTCCGACGCGGTGCTCGTGGGGTTCGCGCTGGAGGGCACCGACGCCGTCGAGCGGGTCCACGGCGCCAGCCGCGTGGAGGTCGCGCTCCGGCAGCTCGCGCGGATGGTCCGCAGCGAGCTCGACGTCGACGAGCGGCTCGGACGCGTCCGGGAACCCGCCCTGATCGTCGTGCTCCCCGACCCCACCGCCGATCGTCCTGACGAGCTGGTGGAGCGCGTCGCCACGCGCTGGGGCCGTCAACGGGAGGTCGCCCTCGGTATCGCGACGGCGACGGCAGCGCGCGCCAGCGACCCGGTCGCGGCCCTCGACGAGCTCCGGGACCGGGTCCTCGACACCAGCGGCACCCGCCACCGGACCGCACGGGCGGCCGACGCACCGTGACACCCGACACGCCCCACCACGAGCGCCACACCGGCCCCGGACCTGCGGTCCGCGAGGAGGACCGCTCCGACCACGCCAGCCTCGTCGCCGAGCTCGTCGAACGGTTCGCCCTCGCCGACCGTCGCGGCGCCGTGGCTCGGACCCGCCAGCTGCGCGGCGCAGGGGTCGCGGACGATGAGCTGCGCGACGTCGTCGGCGCGGCGGTCCGCCACGTCGGGGAGCTGTGGCAGGCGGGACGGTGGACCATCACCCAGGAGCACGCAGCGACGGCCATCGCCGAGGCGGTCCTCTCCAGCATCGAGGTGGACGCTCCCCTCGACCAGCCCGTCGGCACCGTCGCGGTCGTCGCCGCCGAAGGTGAGTGGCACGCCTTCCCGGCGAGGCTCTTCTCCCACGCCCTCGAGAGCGCCGGGCTGGAGGTCCGCTACCTCGGTGCTGGCGTACCGGCCGAGGACGTCGCTCGCACGCTCCCCGCCGCGGGGGCCGGCGTGCTCGCGGTCAGCATCACGCTGACCTCGAACCTCGTGGGTGCCGCTCGGACGATCGCCGCCGGACGGGCTGCCGGGCTGCCGGTCATCCTCGGCGGCGCGGCCAGCTCGACCTCCCGAGCCGCGGCGCTCGGCGCCGACGCCTACGCCAGCGATGTCACCGAGGGTGCGGCGATCGCCCGCCGGTGGTGCCTCGAGGGCCCACCGAAGCCAGCGCAGCCGACCATCGACCCCCGTGCCGTCGCGGCGTTCACCGCCCAGCGGGACCGTCTGCGCGACGCGGCGTACGGAGCCACCGCGGAACGGTGGCCCGCCCTCAGCGACGCATCCGACGAGCTGATCGACCGGACCTGCGAGGACCTCGAGCTGCACCTCGACCACCTCGCCGCCGCCGTGCTCGTCGGTGAGCACGACGCCTACCGCGACCTCGTCGACTGGCTCGGTGCCGTCCACGCGGGGCGTGGCCTGCCACCCGAAGCGTTGGCCGCCGAGCTCGATGCGCTCCACGCGGTGCTGGCCGACGAGCCCGTGCTGGCCGCCATCGTCGACGCGGCTCGCCCACCCGCCACCTGACCGGGTCCAGGTCCCGCCGGCCACCGAGACGTCGCTAGCGTGGTGAGTTCCCGATCCGGACGAGGAGCTCGCCGTGTCCGCCACCCGCGTCTACGACGTTCCCAGCATCTCCTGCGGCCACTGCAAGCAGGCCATCGAGGGCGCCGTGACGCCGCTCGAGGGAGTCGACGCCGTGACCGTCGATATCGACGCACGGACCGTGACCGTCGACGGGTCCGCGTCCGACGAGGCGGTCGAGGCCGCCATCGACGACGCCGGCTACGAGGTCGCTGGCAAGCGCTAGACGTCCCGGCCGGGGACGGCGCCCCACCGCACCGGTCACCGCCACGAACCTCGTGGACCGACGACACCGGAGCTCCCGTGCCACCCTCCTCGCCACCCTCCACCACCGCGCTCGACGGGCCCCGCACGCTCGACGTGCTGGCGTCGCTGGACGCGCAGCTCGGGACCGTGGATCCCGACGCACGCGCCCTCGTGGCGCTCACCGCCGGAGAGGGCGGCAGCGTCGCGCTCACCGACGTCGAGCTCCGCGACGACGGCATCCTCGAGGTCCCGGGGGACGCGCTCGGGATCGTCGTGGTGACCTCGGAGGACGTCCGACTCGACGACGCTGACGAGGTCGTGTCGCTGCGCCAGCTGGTCGCCGTGCTCCCCGACGGCACCGAGGTGGGGATCGTCCGCGTCGGTGACGATCCGCAGCCGCGGACCTGGTCGACCGCCGACCCCGACACGGCCGGCAACGACCCGCCCGGCTCCGCCGAGGGTCTGCGGCCCCGCGACGTGACCGCCAACACCGCTCGTCGCGCCTTCGGCCTGCCCTCGCTCGCTGAGGTGCCGCCGGTCGAGGATCTCCTGGCGCGGGCCTGGCTGCTCCAGGCTGCCGAAGCAGGTCTGTCGCGGTTCGACTCACCCGACGGACCCCGCGAGGTGGAACCCGAGGAGCTCGCCCACCTCGACGGTGCGGATCCGCTGTCGGGCCTGTGCACCACCGACCCGGACACCGGCGAGGCGGACCGCGTCCCGACCTGGGAGGAGGTCCGCGCTGCCGCCGCCCGCGGGGAGCTGCAGCTCGCCAGCTACACGGTCGAACCGACGCACGCCGCGTGGCTCGACGCCGACGGTTTCGCGCAGGTCGTCGACCGGACCCTGCCGTCGACCGAGCAGCTGCTCGGCACGCTGCGGATCGTCGGCGAGGACCCGCTCGTCGGCTGGGCGATCGGTCACATCGCCGAACGCGGTTGGGGCCGACCCGTCTGACCGGCCGACCGTTCTGACTGACTGGCCGACCGGCACCCCGGCGGCGGTACCGTCGCGCGGTCGACCCCGGAGAGCTCGCCGTGTCAAGCCGCACCGTCGTGGCTCTGCTCGCCGCCATCCTGGTGCTGGCGGGGTGCGGTGGTCCAGATCCCCAGGCGCTGCTCGACGGCGCCAGCGAGGCCCTCGAAGCGGCCGGGACGTCCCGGTTCGAGATGAGCGTCGAGGCGGCGGGGGACCCGGCCGGGCGGTTCGCCGCCGAGGGGTCGCAGGATCTCGAGACCGGTGCGCTGCGGATGGCCATCGACCTCGGTGACGCGTCCGCGGCGACCGAGACCCTGCTGCTCGGCGACGAGGTCTTCGTCCGCAGCCCCCTCTTCGCCCTGTTCACCGGGGACGAGTCGATCTGGGTCCGCGTCGACCTCACCGCGACCGCCGAGGAGGAGGGGCTCGACGCCGAGGCGCTGCTCGGCGGTCAGACCGGTCCCGCCGCGTTGCTGTCCCAGCTGGACGGTGCGTCGGGCGATCTCGAGGAGCTCGGCTCCGAGGAGGTCCGCGGCGTCGACACCACCCACCTACGTGTGACGATCGACACCGCGGCGGCCATCGAGCAGGCCGACCCCCAGATCCGCGAACAGCTGCGCACCTACGCCGAGGCGACCGGTCTCCCGGACGCCTACCCGATGGAGCTGTGGATCGACGACGACGGGCTCGTGCGCCGGATCCGGACCCTCCTCGACCTCCCGGACGCGCAGAGCGGCGACACCGAGGCCGGCGGCGTGACCCAGCAGACCACCCTCGAGCTGTTCGACTTCGGGGTCCGGGTCGACCTCGACCCGCCGCTGCCCGAACAGACCGTCGAGCTGGCGGACCTCATCGCGGAGCTCGAGGAGCTCGAACGCCTCGACGCCGAGATCCGCGACGCGGAGGGTGGCTCCGCCGACGATGGGTAGGACCAGCGCGCCGCGGACCCTCATCGCGGTGACTGCCGTGCTCCTGGCCGCGTGCGGCGGAGCTCAGGGCACGCGCGCCGAGCCGCCTGCTGCGCTGAACGGCGAGTGGCTGCTGACCGCGGGAACGACGCCGGAGGGCGAGCTCGAGCTCGACGGCGACGGGACGGGCGACGACCGCGGGTTCGACGTGACCCTGACCAGCGGCTGACGCTCACGACGGACGAGCGGGGTCTGTCGTACACCGCACCGGCTGGCCCCCCGAGCTGACCGGCGGTCGCGTGCAACCCGAGCGGGGTCGTGGACGTCGGACCGGGTGGCACGCCGAGGACCGACGGACGACCGCGGGTCCAGCGGCGGTGCCGGAGGACGCTCCAGGAGCCGTGCCGTGCACGACCTCACCGCCCGCGACCTCGCCCCCCACGAACCCGCCGCCGACGACCGGACCGACCGGCTCGCGCTCCGGCGACGAGCCCGCCTCTTCGTGGCCCTCTACGGCGTGTGCCTCGTGATGCTGCTCGTCGCCGGCGCGTGGGTGGCACCGGCCGATGCGGCCTCCGACGGGCGCGACGCACCGAACGGTGGTTGGCTCGGGACCACCGACTCCCCCGTCCCCACCAACGTCCGCTGAGGAGCTCCACGATGCTGCGCCACCGATCATCCCTGCGACACGTCGGCCACCTCGGTCCGCGTGCTGCGATCGTCACGCTCGCGTGCGCGCTGGTGCTGAGCGCGTGCGGCGGCGACGAGAACGACGACGCCGGCAGCGACCCCGAAGCGCTGCCTGGCTTCACGACTCCAGACGATCCGGTCGACGACGACTTCGAGGTCGACGACGAGGTCGAGGTCGACGACGACGAGCCGACCACCGACGGTGGCGGCGACGCGCCGGCCGACGAGGCCGCTGGCGCGCCGCCGCTGGCGGGCGACGCCTCGACCGACGACCGCCAGCAGGACCCGGTCGACGCGGCGCTCAGCCTCGTCGACGTCCGCATCGGTACCCACGACGGCTTCGACCGCGTCGTCTTCGAACTGGTCGGGGACGGCCAGGTCGGCTGGTACCTCACCTCGGACGCCGAGGCGATCTCGCACGGTTCCGGGGACGAGGTCGACGTCGCGGGGGACGCGGTGCTGACCGTCGACCTCGTCGGCGTCCTGTACCCGATGGACGCACCTGCGGGGGTGACCACGTTCGAGACGACGCACGTGGGCGCCCCGGGCGGTGCCGCCGTCGTCACCGAGGTGATCAACAACCAGATCTACGAGGGCCACCACCAGCTGTTCATCGGCCTGCGCGAACCCGCCGCCTACCGGATCGAACGGCTCGATGACCCGCAGCGGCTGGCGATCGACATCCTCCACCCCTGACGCCGCCCCACGGCCGTCGTGGATGACGGACGGGGCGGTCGCCACCGTCCCGTAGCCTCCCCGGGATGCCCCCTCCCGCCGTCCCCTCCGCCTCCGCGCCGGGCCTCGACGCCCTCGGTCGTGGCGTCGTCGTGCGCGAGGGGCAGGCGGCGCCGCCGGGGTGGGACGCAGCACCGCGCTTGCGGATCGACGACGCCGTCGTGGCCGATCCCGGGCCGGTCGCCGACGTCCTGCACCACGCGTGGCTGACCCGGCAGCGGGTGGTGATCGAGCTCGTGGCGGGCAACGACGTGGTCCGCGAACCCGAAGCCACCGACCTGGCGCCGTACCTGCTGCCTCGGGACTTCGCCTTCTCGCGCGAGCGGCTGCACTGGCTCACGTGGGCGAACACCTACGACGCGCGCGGCGGGCAGCCGGTCTGGTGGCACGGGGTCCTCGCCCAGCGCCGCTGTGGAGCCGGGGCGAGCGACGTCGCCGACATCGTCCTGGCCGACGATCGCCACGCCTGGGTCGACGGTGGCCCCCGCGGCCCGGTCGAGGCGTTCGCCGATCCGATCGTGCACCGCGAGTCGGTCGGGCTCGGGCGTCTCACCGTCCTCGGGACGGCCGCACCTGCGGACGAGCTCGCACCGGACCAGCTCGCGGCCGTCGCGCACCGCAGCGGCCCGGCTCGCGTGATCGCGCCCGCCGGCAGCGGCAAGACGCGGGTCCTGACGGCGCGCCTGCGGCACCTCATCCGGGACCGGAACGTCGAACCCGAGCTCATCACCGCGCTGGCCTACAACACCCGCGCGGCCGCCGAGATGCGCGAGCGCACGGCCGACCTCGCCGCCGGGCGCCGGGTCAACATCCGCACGCTGCACTCGCTGGCGCTGTGGATCTGCCGGATGGAGCGCCAACGGCAGATCATCGGCGAACGTGAGCAACGCGAGATCCTCGACCAGCTGGTGAGCACCGCCCGGATCCCGAACCAGGACCCCTACCAGCCCTACCTCGAGGCGCTCGGCGAGGTCCGGCTCGGTCTGGTCGACCCGGCCACCGTCGAGGTGCAGCGCGGCGACGTCGACGACCTGCCCGACGTCTTCGACCGCTACCGGGCCGAGCTCGACCGGCGGGGGTGGCTCGACTTCGACGAGCAGATCTTCCGGGCGCTCGAGCTGCTGCTGACCGACGCCGACATCCGGCGTCGCGCCCAGTTGGCCGGCACCCACCTGCTGGTCGACGAGTTCCAGGACCTCACCCCGGCCTTCCTGCTGCTGGTCCGGCTGGTGGCGGGACCGTCCCAGCAGGTCTTCGGGGTCGGCGACGACGACCAGACCATCTACTCCTACGCGGGCGCGACCCCCGATCACCTCGTCGACTTCGACCGCTGGTTCCCCGGAGCAGCTCACCACGCGCTGGAGGTCAACTACCGCTGTCCACCCGGGGTGGTGGTCGCCGTGACCCGGTTGCTGTCGCACAACCGTCACCGCGTCGACAAGTCCATCCGCAGCGGGGCCGAGGTGGCGTCGTGACCGCGCCCGACAGCGCTCGGACGACGGCCGACCAGCTGCCGGGCGCTCCCGGGGTCCACCTCGTCGATCCGGGAGCCGCTGGAGCACGTGCCGTCGCCATCGTCCGGGACCGGCTCGACGCGGGCGCGGCACCGGCGGACGTGGTCGTGCTCGCACGGGTCAACAGCGCGCTGCTGCCGGTCCAGGTGGCCCTCACCGACGCGGGGATCGGGCACACCGCGCCGCTCGACCCCCAGGTGCTCGGCCGGACCGGGATCCGCACGGCGCTCGCCTACCTGCGGCTCGGTCTCGACCCCGACCGGATGCAGAAGGCCGACATCCTCGACACGCTCAACCGTCCCGCTCGCAAGGTGAAGTCGGCGGTCCAACCGTTCCTGCAGCGGGGCAGCCGCTGGTCGATGGGGCAGCTTGAGCAGGTGCTCGACTCGCTCGACGGCGTCCAGAACGAACGGTTCGCCGGCTACCTCGGTGATCTGCACCACCTCACGGCCGCCATCACCGACGGGGCGGACACCGCGAGGTGCCTGTGGATCATCCGCAACCGGATCGGCCTGGGCGAAGCGATGGACGCGCTGGACTCGTCGACGACCCGCCCCGAGGGCAGCTCCCACGGTGACGATCTCGACGCCTTGCAGCAGCTCGCCGACGACCACCCCGACCCGGTCACGTTCCGCGATCGGCTGATCGAACGCCTCCGCGTGCCGGCCGATACCGACGGCGTGACGCTGTCGACCGTGCACCGCGTCAAGGGACTCGAGTGGGATCACGTCCTGGTCGTGTCGGCGAACGACGGGCTGTTCCCCCACCGGCTCTCCGAGGACGTCGAGGAGGAGCGTCGCGTCTTCCACGTCGCGGTCACCCGGTGCCGCCTCAGCGTCGACGTCGTCGCGGACCGCCAACGGCCGTCGCCGTTCGTGGCCGAGCTGACGGGTGCTCCCACCGCTCCTCGGCCAGCGCGCGCTCCGGATGCTGTGGTCGCCGCCGTCGACCCTCGTCCGGCCGCGGGTGGCGCCATCGTCGCTGAACCCGGCCTGGCGGTGACCCTGCCCGGCGGCCTGTCCGGCCGGGTCACGACCGTGGACGGGGACGCGGCGGTCGTGGCCGTCGACTCATCCTTCGGCCGTACCGTGACGCGGGTCCCGTTCGGCCGCCCCGTCGAGGTCGCGGGACGCGCCACCACCTTGGCGGCTGCACCTCGGGTGACGCGCGCGGGCCGTGGCGTGTTCGGTCCCGGTGGTGCCCCCGCGGGGTCGGGCCGTCTCGTCGACGTCGGTGGTGAGGAGGGACCCGTCGATCAGGACCTGCTCGGGGCGCTGAAGGCGTGGCGGACCCGGACGGCCCAGGCGACCAACTCTCCGGCGTTCCTGATCTTCCACGACCGTACGCTCGAGGCCGTGGCCGCCCGCAAGCCCGGCAGCGTCCGCGAGCTCGGCGCGATCCCGGGGGTGGGTCCGGCCAAGCTCGAGCGGTTCGCCGACGACCTCCTCGAACTGGTCGACGCGCACCCCTGAGCTGAGAGCCTGGCCCGCGTCAGCTCGGTGGTGCCGCGAGGTCGCCGAGCAGCTGCAGGGTCCGCTCGAGGACGGCATCACCGAAGCACACGTCGATCTGGTAGCTGTCCTCGTAGTCGACGAAGAGGACCTCGTCGGCGGCGAACCCGAGGCCCTGCTGCGAGAGGCGGTCGACCTCGAAGGACTGGCCGAGGTAGCCGAGGGCGTCGTTGACCTGCGAGAGCGGCAACGTCAGCCGAGCGCCGCTCTTCTCCTTGATCGTGTTGGTCACGTTGGCGAACAGCTCACCGGGACCCGCCGTCAACGCGACCGCGTCACCGATGCGGGCCGCCGCCACCGGTGCCTCGACGCTCGCCGGACCGGCCGACGCGCACGGCGCCGTCTCGCTCGGACCGACGCTCACCCTGCTCGGTTCGAGCAGGAACTCGCGGTCGATGAACCCCGGGGCGCCGAGGAGGGTGAGCGGCAGGTTGCTGACCGGGTGGCGGACGTGGACGCGGACGACCCGGACGTCCGCGCGGCGCAGGAGGTCACCACGGCCGGGCAGCGGGATCCGGTCCGCGAGGGTCGCACCCATCTCGAACCCCCCCGCGGTCGACAGGTTGCCGAGCCCGGTCTGGACGTGGACGGTGCGGCCACCATCGCGGTCATCGGTCACCGCCTCGAGCAGCGCCGGCCAGTCCGCGTGGGCCACCCCGCTGCCCGCGTCGCGGGTGGTGGGGTGGGCGGCGAAGGTGGCGAGCGTGCCGACGACGGCCGGTGTGCCTCGTCGTGCGTCCGTCAGGAACCGGGTGCCGCCATCGTCGACCGCCAGCGCACGGAGCACCCCGAGGTGCGGTTCCTCCGCCGAACGGTAGGTCCCGCGCCGTTCCCGGTTGTGCTCGCGTGCGATCACCTCGGCGGTCTCGAGCACGGCGGGGCGCAGCGAGGTGACCGCGTCCCGGACCGCCCCCTCGATCGCGGCGGTCATCTGACGCAGGTACCACTCGGGGACGCCGCCCCAGGCGCCCATCGCGTCGGGGGAGGTGTGGCTGTGGGTGGCGTGGATCCAGATGCCGGCCGGATCGATCCCGAGCTCCTCGCCGAGCCGTTCGGTGATGGCTCGAGCGCCGCACTCGACGCACTCGCGCACCCGCTCGTAGGGCCACCCGATCGCGTCGATGGCCGCCACGACGAAGGTGCCGCCGTCGGTGCCCTCGATGGCGAAGGCACGGGCCCAGAGACCGAGCTCCGGGTCGACGTCGGTCATCGGGTTCATCGGTCCGATGCCGTACCCACCGAGGTACATGCAGCCGTCGGTGGTCGGCCAGAGGCGGCCCGACCGCGTCACCAGCGCCTCGAAGGTGCTGTCGAGCTGCCCCAAGGTCGAGGGATCGAGGAGCTGGCAGGTCGCCGCGTCCCGCTCCCACGCCTGACCGTCGGGGACGACCGGGGCGATGGACCGACGACCGCTACCGGCCCGCACCACCGCCGTGCCGTCGGGCAGAGCCGGACCGGGACGGAACCGCGTCGGACCGTCGTCGCCACGCTGATCGGGGAGGCCACCACCACGTCCCGCCGGGGTGATGCGATCGGCGCCACCAGCGCCCCCGGCAGTGATCGACGCAGCGTCGCCACCGAGACCGTCGGTCACGGACGTCGACAGCTCGACGGGGACACGCTGAGCGTCGCCGGCCGCGTACCCGATGCCGATGACGAGCACGCTCGCCGCCAGGGTCGCGGTGACACGACGGAGCGGACCCTCGAGCGCGGACATCCGTTCATCCCACCGTTCGCTGAACTCGCCGGCCGAGGCACGCCGCCAGGTGCGGACGACCGCATCGACGGCGTCGCGGACGCGTTCGTTCCCCTGGTCCATCGTCGTGCCTCCCGCGGGTCCCCGTCACGATCCGCCGGCAACCTGATGGCCGCCGGCCGTCCCACCTGCGGTGACTTCGCGGTCGCCCGCGTCGGTCCCTGCCCGGCGCGTGCGGCTGCACGGACCTCCACGGCGGCCGCGCGGGCTGCGCTGGCTCCGGTTCGGCGATCGCGCCGTCTCAGCGGACGCTGAGGGCCATCCCGACCACGACCGCCACGGCAGCCAGCGACACCGCCACACCGGTCACCCCGGCGGCAGCGATCAGGGCGGGCCCCGGTGCGGTCCGGTCGCCGCGCAGCGACGCGTCGCGGTGCAGGTAGCGCGAACGACCGAGCAGCAGCCCGGCAGCGGCGACCGCGAACGCCGCCCCCGCCACGTACCAGGCCCACGGCAGCACCGTGCCGCCGGCGCGGGCCAACAGCGCGCCGACCCCGGCGACGGTCAGCGCCGTCCGGTCCCACGCCAGCGAGGTGCGCTCGGCCTGGAGCCCCTCGTCGAAGACGCGGCGGTCCCCGGGCGGGTCGGTGGCGCTCACCGCTGGGCTGCGATCAGCAGGACGACGGTCACGAGCGACAGGGTGCCGATCGACCCGGCGAGGAAGCCCGGCAGCCACGAGGTCGGCAGCGGCGTGCGGGTGCGCATGGCCTCCTCAACGCTCGCCCACCGCCGGAAGCTGGCGGACGCGACCACCGTGCCGAGGACGACGAGGGTGACGGCCAGCACCTCGCGGGCGTACGGGACCACGAGCTCGGGCAGGAGCTGCACCACGGCCAGGCCAGCCGCGTCGAGCGCGAGTGCCGTCCGGATCCACGACAGGAAGGTCCGCTCGTTGGCCAGGGTGAAGCGGACGTCCGGGTCCTCACCGAGGTGCCGACGCGGTGGACGGACCGCCGCCGGCAGGCGGCGGCGGGCCCCGCGCTCCGACCCGCTGGCCGACCGACTCACAGGTCCGGCGCCTGCGTCGCGCTGCGGACCACGAGCTCCTCGACGCGCACGTGGTCGGGGAGGCTGATGGCGGTGCGGAGCGTCTCCGCCACCTCGTCGGCCGTCAGGTGACCGTGGAGGTCGCGGTCCGGCGAACCACCGGCGAAGTGGGTCGCGGTCGCGCCGGGTCGCAGCTCGCAGACCCGCAGCTCGGGGTGCTCCTGCTGGAAGGTCCGAGCGATCGCGCGGGCCGCGTGCTTGGTGGCCACGTACGCGGCGCCGCCCGGGAACACCCGGGCCGAGACGTCCGAGGTGATGACCACGACCATCCCCCGGGTCGGCGCGGCGAGGAGGTCCGCCGCGAAGGTCTTGAGCGTCGACAGGAGCCCGGTGACGTTCACCTCGAGCATGGCGCGCACGTCGTCGGCGTCGGTGGCGACGATCGGCGCGAACGACCCGATCCCGGCGTTGGCGACCACGATGTCGACCCGACCGAAGCGTTCCACCACCTCGGCGCGGAAGCGGATCAGGCTGTCCTCGTCGGTGACGTCGAGGTGGCCAGCGGTGGCCTCGACGACGTGCTCGCTCGCCAGCTCGTCGGCGACGGCGCGGACGCCGTCGACATCCCTGGCGCCGAGCGCGAGCGAGCAGCCCTCCTCGGCCAGCACGCGCGCGAAGGCGGCGCCGAGCCCACGTGAAGCACCGGTGACGACGGCGGTGCGCATCGGTTCGCTCCCCTTCCGGAGGTCGACGCTACCTCGCGGCGGGGTCCAGCCACTCGGCGGGGTCCAGCCACTCGGGTCGTGACGCCCGGTGTCGGCAGCGTTGCACCCGCACGGCCGCGTGCCAGCTCGGCTCGGATCACGCACGTCCCGTGCGGTGGCCGGACCGCGGCGGTGAGACTTCGGCGGGGTCACGGGGCTGTGGCACCATCCGGCCCGCCGCGTCCGGGCCGTCGAACGACCCCACGCTCGACGTCGGCGCGGTCCCACCGGACCACCCGCCCCGTTCCCGCCCGCCCCGTTCCCGCCCGCCCCGTCCTGAAGGTGCTCCCTCGATGGCTCGTTCCCTCCGGCTGCGCAGGTGGCAGAAGGAGGCGCTCGATCGCTTCGAGGACCAACCCGGACGGGACTTCCTGACGGTGGCGACGCCGGGAGCGGGCAAGACGACCTTCGCGCTGACGGCAGCGCTCCGCGACCTCGCGCGGTTCCCGCACCGACGCATCATCGTCGTCGCCCCGACCCAGCACCTCAAGCACCAGTGGGCCGAAGCCGCGGCCGCCTTCGGCCTCCAGCTCGAACCGCGCTGGGGATCGAGCGACCCGTTCCCCCGCGACATGCACGGGGTCGTGGTCACCTACCAGCAGGTCGCCGCCGACCCCCGCCCCCTCCGCGGCCCCGCCGACGACGCGTTCGTCGTGCTCGACGAGATCCACCACGCGGGGACCGAGCGAGCCTGGGGCGACGGCGTCTTCCACGCCTTCGAGCTGGCGGCCAAGCGGCTGTCGCTGTCGGGCACACCCTTCCGCAGCGACCAGAACCCGATCCCGTTCGTGGACTACGACTTCGAGGAGGCCGTCGCCCACTACGTGTACGGCTACGGCGAGGCGCTCGCCGACGGCGGGGTCGTCCGTCCGGTGTTCTTCCCGCGGATCAACGGGCACATGGAGTGGTCCGCTCCCGACGGCACGCTGATGGACGCCACCTTCGCCGACGTGCTCGACCGGACCGCCGCCTCGCAGCGGCTGCGGACCGCGCTCTCCCCCGACGGCGAGTGGTTGCCGAACGTCCTCGCCCAGGCCCACGCCGAGCTGACCCGGATCCGCGAGCTCCACCCGGACGCCGGTGGGCTCGTGATCACCATGGACGTCGACCACGCGCACGCCGTGGCCAAGCTGCTGCGCACCCGGCACGGGGTCGACCCGGTGGTCGCCACCTCCGACGACCCGCTGGCCTCCGAACGGATCGCCGGGTTCGCGACCAGCAGCGACCCGTGGATCGTCGCCGTGCGCATGGTCTCCGAGGGCGTCGACGTCCCGCGCCTGCGGGTCGGGGTGTACGCCACCAACACCGTGACCGAGCTGTTCTTCCGGCAGGCGGTCGGCCGGCTCGTGCGGTGGTCGGGCCCGCTGCGCCGGCAGAAAGCGTTCTTCTTCCTCCCCGACGATCTGCGGTTGCGAACGTTCGCGGCGCAGATCGCCGAGCAGCGCACCCACTCGTTGCGTCGCCGCGAGCAGGACGGCGACCAGCTACCGGTCGAGCTCGACGCGCTCGAGGTCGGACAGGCCGAGGACCAGCTGAGCCTGTTCGAGGCCATCTCCGCCACCCCGCTCGACGATGGCGATCCGTCCTCGGTGTTCGACGACGCGCACCCGGACGACCTCATCCACGACCCCGACGAAGCCCACGACCTCGCGCTCGAGATCCAGCTGGCCGCGCCACCGCCGCTGGCCGGAGGCGGCGCCGACGAGGCCGGCGGCCGCGTCCTGACCGTCAGCCGGACCCAGCGCAAGCGCGAGCTACGGCGGGCGAACACCGACCGCGTCACGATGCTGCGCCACCTGACCGGCCTCCAGCCCGAGGTGATCAACGCCCAGCTCAACCGCGACGTCGGGATCCGCACGATCGACGAGGCCACGATCCGCGACCTCGAGAAGCGCCTCCAGCTCGCCGACCGTTGGGTCGACAAGGCTTAGCGCTCGCGCTGGTCGTAGAGCCCTCGCACGTACCCGACCTGGCCGGTGTGCTGTGCCACGTCGTCGACCACGCTGACCAGCCGCACGCCTGCCGTCACCGGGGGGCTCCAGCTCTCGTCGACGACACGGTCGAGGTCGGCGGGGCTGAACGCCGCGACCAGCTCGCGGCAACGAGCGTTGACGACGGCGAGGTGGTCGAGCAGGAGCTTGACGGACCGCACCTGCAGCTGACCCACCTGCTCCGGCGTCCAGCCGTACCCGTGCGTGTTGGTGCCGGCGGGTACGTCGAACCGGTCGGCCCAGCCGTCGCGGGTCCAGATCTCCTCGACGCCGGCGAGCGGTGCGATCTGCGCGTCCTGGACCCGCGTCAGGTGCCAGACGAGCCACCCGATCGGGTTCGCATCGGGCGCCGGTCGCCACCCGAGAGCGTCGACGTCGAGGTCCTCGATGGCCTCACCCACCGCGCCGGGGATGCGGCTGAGAGCGTCAACGAGCAGGGTGGTCACGTCCACGCGGGGTCTCCTCGGTTCCGTCCGGCCACCCTGGCCGCCCCGCGCGTCGTACGCCACCCGTCGAACGGCGAGGTCAGCTCGGGGCACCCTGGCGTCCGCTCGAGACCCAGCTGACGAGCGTCCCGTTCCTGCATCCCGGACGCGGCGGTAGGGTCGGCGGTCGCCCCGGCCCTCCGCGGGCCGTCCCGCCCCCTTCCCACCTCGCTGCAGGAGCCGCTCGTGGCTGAGCTCGCCGTCACCGCCGTCGGAGCGGACCGTCCCGGCATCGTCGCCGCCGTCGCCGAGGTGCTGCGCGAACGGGGCGGCAACGTCGAGGACTCGGCGATGACCATCCTCGGTGGCCACTTCGCCATCGTGCTCATCGTGGCATCCGAGGACGAACCCGACGACCTGCGCGACGCGCTGCTCGCCGCCACCTCGCAGCTCGGGCTGACGGTGTCGGTGTCCCGCGCCGACGGGTCGCGCGGCGCGATCGAACCGACCCACCTGCTGTCGGTCTACGGCGCCGACCAGCCCGGGATCCTCGCCGGCGTCTCACGCGCGCTCGCGGACGTCGGCGCCAACGTCACCGACCTCGAGACCCGCGTGCTCGGCGCCGACACCGAGCCCGTCTACGCCATGGTCGTCGAGGTGGTCTGCGAGGCCGGCGACGCCCTCGCCGCCGGCCTCGACACGGTCTGCGAGCAGCTCGGCGTCGACCACACGCTGCGCACCATCGACGCCCAGACCTACTGACCGGCCGCCCTCGTGACCGTCCGCAACGTCGTCCGTTACCCGGCGCGTGCCCTCAAGGGGCTCGCCGGGCCCGTCGGCGCCATCGGTCCGCGCGAACGCCAGCTCGCCGACGACCTCGTCGAGACGATGTACGCCTCGCCCGGGTGCGTCGGCCTGGCCGCGCCCCAGCTCGGTGTCCCGTCACGCGCGTTCGCGCTGGACGTCTCGGTGATGAAGAAGCCACCACCGGGCAACCACGGCCTCATCGTGCTGTTCGACCCGGAGCTGGTGCTGACCGAAGGGTCGGACCGCAAGCGCGAGGGCTGCATGTCCGTGCCGGACTACACCTGCGACGTGCGCCGGGCCACGTCGGTCGTGGTCCGTGGCACCACCCCCGAGGGCGAGATTCGGGTCGTCGAGGCCAGCGGCTTCGAAGCCCGCGCGGCCCAGCACGAGCTCGATCACCTCGACGGCCTCCTGATCCTGGACCGCGTCGCCTCGGCCCGGACCGACGTCTTCGCCCGCAAGCGCTACGCCAGCGAGGGCGAACACCTCAAGTAAGCCATCACGGCTGTCGGGTGGCTCACGATCGTCGGGTGGCTCACGATCGTCGGGTGGCTCACGATCGTCGGGTGGCTCACGATCGTCAGGTGGCTCACGATCGTCGGGTGGCTCACGATCGTCGGGTGGCTTGGACCGCGGCGGCGCGACGTCAGCCACCC
>NZ_JBBEBZ010000124.1:0-20827 GCF_040882075.1 Nitriliruptor sp. | reverse complement strand
GGTCAGTTCAGCCGGGCGCGTGAGCGAATCGCGTGGTGGCGGACCTCGGCGGCGTCCGGGCCGTCCCCACCGACGAGGTCGAGGTAGGCCTCGTAGGCGGCTGCAGCCTCGTCGAAGCGGCCGAGCTGGTCGAGCAGGCGCCCGCGGACCCGGTGGTCGTCCGGCAGCCGGTTCGGGAGCACCAGCTTGAGCTCGACGCTCCAGAGGGCGTCCCGGTGCGCCTTGGCGAGGGTGTAGTCGCGCGTGAGGTTGTTCAGCAGCCGCCGCACGACGGTGGCGGCGGTGGCGGGACGCAGCATCGATCGGCGGAAGGCGAGCTGGCCCCCGGTGGCGGTCTCGACCCGGGCGGCGACGGCTGCCTCGTCGAGCTCGATGCCGCCGTGGAAGGGATCGAGGACGACGGTGCGTGCATCGCCGCTGATGCCGACCACCACGTGCCCGGGCAACGTGATCGGGAACGCCCCCACGTGCAGGCGCCGGGCGAGCGCGACGTACAGGATGGACAGGGTGATGGGCAGACCCACGCGCCGGTCGAGGACCCGGTCGAGCAGGGCGTCGTCGGGGATGCGACCGTCCACCTCGTGGCCACGGAACCCCCGCGCGGCGAACGCGGCGGCCAGCGCCGGCCCGTCGTGGGCGTCATCACCGCTGGCTCGGAAGCCCTCGACCCGCACGGTGTCGGCGAGCGCATCGATGCGCAACAGCATCGCGTCGACCGGGAGGCCCGGCGCGGCCTCGGCGGCCACCAGCAGCGCTGCCTCAGCGAGGTCGGCATCGCTGTGCCGGACCAGCTGGGCCAGACGAGCGCGCGTGGCATCGGACATGGCAGCGAGGCTACCCACGCCGGGGTCCGGGCCCGGGCAGCGCTGACCGGTCCCCGACGCGCGGCGTAGCCTCCGGCCCACGCCACCCCCACCCCCGTCCCCGATCGCCATCAGGAGCCGCCGTGCCCGGTCCCGTCCACACCGAGCGCGAAGCGCTGCCGGAAGGCGAGCTGCTTCGGGTCACCCTCGACCGCCCGGACGCGCGCAACGCGATGGACACCGAGATGCTCGCCGGCCTCGCCGAGGTCCTCGACGAGGCCGCTGGCGACGGCACCCTGCGGGGGGTGCTGCTCACGGGGGCGGGCGGTCACTTCTCGGCGGGCGCCGACGTCCGCGAGGACACCGGGGACGGACGCCGCCGGATGGAGCTGTTCACGGTCGTCTACGAGCTGCTGACGAACCTGCCGGTGCCGACGGCCGCGGCGATCGAGGGGTACGCGGTCGGCGGCGGCGCCGAGGCGGCGGCTGCGTGCGACCTCCGGGCGGCGGGGGAGGGGGCGACGTTCCGCTTCCCCGGCGCTCGCTACGGCATCCCCGTCGGCGTCGCGAGGACGGTGGGCCTGGTCGGGCTCGGCACGGCCAAGGACTGGGTCCTGTCGACACGGGACGTGTCGGCGCAGGAGGCGCACGCCGCGGGGCTCGTCCAGCGTCTGACCCCCGACGGTGCGGCCGAGGCTGCCGCCCGTACCTGGTTGACCGAGGTGGCCACGCGCGACGTCGCGACGGTGCGGTTGCTCAAGCAGCTGTTCAACGGGGCTGCGGGGGGCCTGCGGGACCGGGTGGCGTTCGAGAACGACGCCCTCCGAAGCCAGGCCGAGACGGGCCGCCTGCCCGACCTCGAGACCGACCTCCCCCGGACCGTGCGGCCCCGCCGCTGGTGACCGGCCGGTGGGGCCGCGTCACTAGGGTGCGGAGCGTCCCGTCCCGGCCGATCCGGCCGCGCACTCGGAGGTGCACGTGAACATCGAGAAGCCGGACCGCAACCTCGCGATCGAGATCGTCCGCGTCACCGAGGCGGCTGCGCTGGCCGCTGCACGTTGGCAGGGGCGCGGCAGCAAGGAGGACGGCGACCAGGCGGCCGTCGACGCCATGCGGCAGGTGCTCGACACCGTCGAGATGGACGGCACGGTCATCATCGGGGAGGGCGAGAAGGACGAGGCCCCGATGCTCTACAACGGCGAGTCCGTCGGCACGGGAGCTGCACCGAAGGTCGACATCGCCGTCGACCCGATCGACGGGACGCGGCTGCTGGCCGAGGGACGTCCCGGGGCGATCGCGGTCATGGCCGCCGCACCGGCGGGGATGATGTTCGACCCCGGCCCGTGCGTCTACATGGAGAAGATCGTCGTCGGCGCCGAGTCCAAGGGTGTGGTCGACCTCGATGCGCCGCTCAAGGAGAACCTCGCGGCCATCGCCAAGGCCAAGGGCAAGGAGATCCGGGACCTGTCGGTGATGATGCTCGACCGGGACCGGCACGAGGAGGCCAAGCGCGAGGTCCGCGAGGCTGGCGCCCGGCTGCAGCTGATCACCGACGGGGACGTCGCCGGAGCCATCCTGGCCGCGTGGGAGGACCGGCCCGAGGTCGACCTCATGTTCGGCATCGGCGGGACCCCGGAGGGCGTCATCGCCGCCTGCGCGGTCAAGGCCCTCGACGGCGAACACCTCGGTCGCCTCTGGACCCGCAACGACGAGGAGCGTGGACGCGCGATCGACGCCGGCTACGACCTCGACCAGGTGTTGACCGCCGACGACCTGGTACGCGGTGAGGACGCGTTCTTCGCCTGCACGGGGATCACCTCGTCGCAGCTGCTGCGCGGGGTGCACTTCCACAGCAACGGTGCGACGACCCAGTCGCTGGTGATGCGCTCGAAGTCCGGCACCGTCCGGTTCATCGAGGCGCGCCACCGCTTCAGCAAGCTGCGCCAGTACGCCTCGATCGCCTACTGACGGGCTCGAACGGGGGTCGTTCTGGCCCTCTACCCCTGGAAATCGAGCCGATCGACCGGTGCGGTCAGCGAGGTCAGAACGTTCTGCAGGTGGGCGGTGATCCGCTTGAGGTAGCGGTAGTACAGGGCACGGGGAACGACGACGTGTCCAGGTTCGTCGCTGATGGTCAGTTCGTCGACGAGCCGGTCGAGTTCGGCCAGGCTCGGGTAGCTGGCATCGAGCAACCGCTGGGCGCGGTCAGCATCACGCTGTTCGAGCGTCGCGGCCACCTCGGCGAGGAGCTCGGCGACCCGCTCGCGGTGGATGCTGACCTCCGCCAGGGCACCGAGGTCGCTGCGACCGGTGCGGGCGCGGGCGATGTCCAGGATGTTCTTGGCGTAGTCACCGATCCGTTCGATGTCCTTGACGATGGACATGTAGACGAACATGGCCGGGATGTCGGCGATGGACTCGTTGACCGAGGCGTGGATGACCAGCTGGCGACGGACCTGCTGCTCGGCGAGGTTGACCTGGTGGTCGGTGTCGGAGATTTCGCGACGCAGCGCTGCGACGTCTCCACCCTCGAGGAGTGCCTGGTGTGCCAGTTCGTAGCTGCGCTGGTCGAGCCGGAGCATGTCGACCAGGAGCTGTTCGACGTCGCGTAGCACGCCGCCGCCGGAGAACAGCGATCGCCAGGACATGGGGGTTCCTTGTCAGCCGAGGAGCAAGACGCCGACGAACGGCGTGACGATGAACAGTCCGGCCACGTAGACGCCGACCAAACTGCGGTTCTTCACCGCTGCGCGCGACAACCGTTCCGCGAGCCGGACGGGGACGTACCGGATGGCCGGTACCGGGTAGATCAGGGCGATCGCCGTCAGGTTGAACAGCAGGTGCACGAGGGCGATGACCAGCGCTGTCGGCTGGTCGACGGCGAGCGCGGCGAGGAGCGCCGTGGCGGTCGTGCCGATGTTGGCGCCGAGCGTGACCGGGTAGGCGTTCCGAACGGTGAGCACGCCGGCGGCGACCATGGGCACCAGGATCGAGGTGGTGATCGTCGAGGTCATCACCGCGAGCGTGATGAGGATGCCCATGAGGATGCCTGGCAGGCCACCACCGCGGTCGAGCAGCCGGTTCATGGCCTGCTCGATGCGTCCGGCCATCACCGCCCGCATGTTGGTCGTGACGAACCGCAACGAGGCGAACAGCACGCTGATCCCGACGATCAGCATGACCACGCCGAGCCCCACGCCGGGGTTCACGACTCGCTCGAGCAGCCCCTCGGCCACCGCGAGTCCTGCTTTGACCGCGGTACGGATGGGGCTGTCGGCTTCGGCGCCGCCGATGCCGGCCCGGGAGAGCGCGCCGGCGAGCGATGTCGCTGTCCGTGACAGGACGCCGGTGAGCAGCTCGATCGGGAACAGCACGGCGACCGCGATGAGGTTGAAGAAGTCGTGCATCGTCGCCGCGGCGAACGCCCGCTGGAACTCGACCGGCCGCCGCAGGCTGCCGAGCGACACGAGCGTGTTGGTGATCGTCGTGCCGATGTTGGCGCCCATGATCATCGGCACGGCGAGGTTGACCGGCAGGGTGCCGGATCCGACCAGTCCAACGATGGTGGCCGTCGAGATCGACGACGACTGCACGATCACCGTGGCCGCGATACCGGCCAGCAGCCCGGCCAGCGGATTGCCGACGCTGGCCAGCACCTGGGTCTCGAACCCGTCACCGAACTGACGGATGCCCTCCTCGAGCAGCCCGACGCCGATCAGGAAGAGGTAGAGGAGCGCGAACGCGAGGAGCACCCGCACCCACGTGGGGAGGGCCATCCGGCCTCTGAAGGTCGACGTTGCGGGACTCATCGAGGGGTGCTCCGAGAGGTCGCCGTGGACCGTCGTCGCCGGGGCCGATGCAGGGCGATCTGGTCGCGGGAGACTAACAACTCAGCACCTGCTCACGTTCCACGAGCTCGCCGCCCACCTGTGGCAGGCGCGGACCGGCCGCCCGGCGTTGTCGGCGGGCTGGTGGTCTCGGTGTGCGACGACCGTCTCGCGCGCGTCCGATATCGATGACCGTCGATGCGTTCTGCGCACGCCCGCCGTCGTAGCATCGACAGGCATCGATGGGATGTGTAGCGTCCGACTCATCGACGAACGCCGATACCGAATCCCGACCGGAGGACCCCCGGATGTCCCGCGTACAACTCGCACTCAACGTCACCGACCTCGACGCCGCCATCGCCTTCTACGGTGCGCTCCTCGACAGCCAGCCCGCCAAGGTGCGCCCCGGGTACGCGAACTTCGCGGTCGCCGACCCCCCGCTCAAGCTGGTCCTGATCGAAGGCTCGGAGGGCGGGACGCTGAACCACCTCGGCGTCGAGGTGGCCGGCACCGACGAGGTGGAGGGCGCGACGGCGCGGCTGGTCGATCACGGGTTGCCGATCGACGAGCGGCGTGACGAGTCCTGCTGCTACGCCACCCAGGACAAGGTCTGGGTCGCCGACCCCGACGGGGCGCGCTGGGAGGTCTACACCGTCCTCGCCGACGCCGACCGCATGACGTCGGACCGTGGCGACGCCGTCCCCGCCGCCGCCTGCTGCTGATCGTCAGCGACACCCACGGACCGGCGACGGTCCCACTGCCCGAGGAGCCCCCGTGACCACGACGTCCATCAGCACGGTCGATGCCCTCGATGCGCTGGCGGTGTTGGCCGATCCCGTGCGACGTCAGCTGCTGCACCACCTCGCCGATCGGGACGTCTGCACCTGCGGCAACCTCGTCGACGAGCTCGGGGTCGGCCAGCCCACCGTCTCCCACCACCTCAAGGTCCTGCGCGAAGCAGGTCTGGTGGTGGGGGAGCGGTGCGGCCGGTACGTGAACTACACGGCGGTCCCCGACCGGCTGCGCGACCTCGGTGCGGCGCTCACCGCCCTCGGCGACCGGGCCGATGCGCGCGGTGCCTGCTGAGCCGGTCCTCGGTCAGGCGGGGCGGATGGCGCGGGCCACCGCGCGTGGCGGTGTGATCATCCCCGGATCGCCGAGGGGTTCGGTTGCCTCGCGCCCGAGGTGGCGGTGGAGGAAGTCGCTGATGCGGTCGGCGATCTCCAGCGGGAGCTCGATCGGTGCGCCGTGCGTGGCGTCCGGCATCAGGCCGAGCTCGGCGTGCGGGAGCACCGCGAGCATGGCCTCTCCGAGCTCGGGTGGGCAGAAGGTGTCCCGCCCGCCGACGAGGATGAGGACGGGGACGTCGACCTCCGACAACCACGGCCCGGCATCGAACTCGTGCATGCCGCGGACGATCTTGAGGATGATGAGCGGGTCGACCTCCCCGAAGTGCTGGAAGTAGAGGTCCATCCCGTCGTCGGGGGTGAGCGGGCCGAGCGCGCGGGCCAGCCGCGCGATCGGCATGGCGCCGGGCAGGCGCGGTAGCCGGGTGATCGCGCGCTGGACGGGTCGGGGCAGCAGCGGGATCCCGTAGTAGGCGAACGGGAACAGGTGCACCCCGATCTTGCTGCCGTAGAAGGTGTGCAGCGGTGACGCGTACGGCCCGGTGACCAGCGCCAGCGACGCGATGCGTTCCGGTGCCTGTCGCCACAGCTGGAGTGCGACCTGGCAGCCCATCGAGTGGCCGACCGCGACGGCGTCGTGCGCGTCCTCGGCCTCGAGCACCGCCTGCACGTCGTCGGCCATGCGATCGATGGTGTAGTCGGTGGGCTTGAGGTGGCGGGTGCGGTACCCGGGCGGTCGCGGATCGCCCGACGCGCCCATGCTGCGGTAGTTCAGGACGATGACCCGGTGGGACTCGGCCAGGGTCGGGCCGAGCGTGGCCCAGAAGTTGTCGGGACACATGAACCCGGGGCAGAGCACGAGCCACGGCAGGTCGCCGTCGGCCGACAGGACCGTGTAGCGGATCCGGGTCCCGTCGGCGGAGATCGCCTCGCGGTCCTTGTCCCAGATGTGGCCACCGCGGTCGCCGTCGGCGTGTGCGGCTGCAGCCACTGAGCGTGCTCCCAAGCGGGCCCGCTGAGCGGCCCACGAGCGGCGCGGTCCAGGTGGACCGTCCCGTGGTGCACAGCCTCGCCGGCCAGGTACCCGCCGTGCAAGCCGACGGCCCCCGAGGTGTCAGCCCGCGTTCACCCGCCGTTCACCGAGCGCCGTGACACTGCCGCAACGAGCAACGAACCCGGCGAACGCCGACCAGACCGCGAGGCCGCGATGCAGCCCGACACCCGCGTCCACTCCGCTCCCGAGGATGCCGTCGTGACCGAACCCCCACCGGACGCCGGCTCCCGCTCGACGACCGGACTCGACCCTTCCGTGTTCGAGCGGCACGGGGTGGGCCACGCCGCCGCCATCAGGGACGCCGTGTTCGAGCTGTCCGGTGTCGGCGTCCACTACGGGACGTTCGAGGCCGTCCGCGACATCTCGTTCGCGATCCCCGAGAAGCAGATCACCGCCCTGATCGGGCCCTCGGGGTGCGGCAAGTCGACCCTGTTGCGGACCCTGAACCGCATGAACGACCTGATCGAGGGTGCCCGCGTCGACGGCCGCGTGACCTACCACGGACACGAACTGTACGGGCGCGACGTCGACCCGGTGGAGGTGCGGCGCCGCATCGGCATGGTCTTCCAGAAGCCGAACCCCTTCCCCAAGTCGATCTACGACAACGTCGCCTACGGGCCGCGTCTGCGCGGCCGCCCGACGGATCTCGACGACATCGTCGAGAACGCGCTGCGTGGCGCCGCGCTCTGGGACGAGGTCAAGGATCAGCTCGGCGAATCCGGGCTCGCGCTGTCCGGCGGTCAGCAGCAGCGTCTGTGCATCGCCCGTGCGATCGCCACCGAGCCCGACGTCATCCTGATGGACGAACCGTGCTCGGCGCTCGACCCGATCGCGACCTTGAAGATCGAGGACCTCATGCGCGATCTGGTGCGCGACTACTCGATCGTCATCGTCACCCACAACATGCAGCAGGCCGCGCGCATCTCGGACTGGACCGCGTTCCTGTCGGTCGACGTGGACGACACCACTGGGAGTCGAACCGGGGAGCTGGTCGAGTTCGACCGCACCGAGACGTTGTTCACGACGGCTTCCGATCCGCGTACCGAGGCCTACATCACCGGCCGTTTCGGTTGAGACCACCGCCCTCGCATCGCGAGGGGTTCCGTCGCCGTTCACCGAGCGTTCAGCGGGGCGACAGAGGACGGCATCTCGGCGCTCGTACCGTCGCTCTCAGCTCCTACGACGGTCGTAGGAGCTCCACCTCCACCCAAGGAGCACCAACCGTGCGACTCTCCCAGCGCACCCGGCGGCTGGCCGCCCCGGTCGCCGCCATCGCCCTCTTCGCCGCCGCGTGCGGCGGCACGACCCAGCAGGAGGCTGCATCCGACACCACCGCCGAGGGCGAACCCGCCGGGGCCGAGAGCGATGGGACCAGCGGTTCGGTCCGGATCGACGGTTCCTCGACGGTCGCGCCGTTCGGCGAGGTCGCGGCCGAGCTGTTCATGGAGCAGAACCCCGACGTGCAGGTGACGGTCGGGGTGTCCGGCACCGGCGGCGGCTTCGAGAAGTTCTGCAACGGCGAGACCGATATCTCCGAGGCGTCGCGGCCGATCAAGGACGAGGAAGCCGCCCTGTGTGAGGAGAACGGCATCGCCTTCGAGGAGCTCTCGGTCGCGCTCGACGGGCTCGTCAACGTCGTCCCGGTCAGCAACGACTTCGTCGAGTGCCTCACCGTCGAGGAGCTCAACGCCATCTGGGGTCCGGACAGCACCATCAGCAACTGGTCCGAGGTCCGTGACGGTTTCCCCGACCTCCCGCTCGACCTCTACGGCGCCGGGACCGACTCGGGGACCTTCGACTACTTCACCGAGGAGATCAACGGTGAGTCGGGGGCGATCCGCACCGACTACAACGCCTCAGAGGACGACAACGTCACCGTCCAGGGCGTCAGCGGTTCGGAGGGCGGCCTCGGGTTCTTCGGCCTCTCGTACGCCGAGGAGAACGTCGACACCCTGAAGGCCCTGCAGGTCGACGGTGGTGACGGATGCGTCGAGGCCACCGTCGAGACCGTGCAGGACGGCAGCTACACCCCGCTCGGGCGCCCGCTGTTCATGTACCCCTCGGACGTCGCGCTCGACCGTCCGGAGGTCGTCGCCTTCATGGAGTACACCATCTCCAACCAGGAGGAGATCTCCACCACCGCGCTGTTCGTGCCGCTGACGGACGAGCAGGCCGCTGAGGCACAGGCCAAGGTCGACGAGCTCGCCGGTAGCTGAGTCCGACCCGGGGGCCGGCCGACCGGCTGGCCCCCTCCGACCCACCAGAGGGGCAGATGAGCGCCAGCACCAGCGAGGTAGCGGGCGGCCTGGGCGGCCGTGGGGACATCTCCCTGCGGGCGTCCTCGCCGCGGTACGGGGAGCGGCTCATCAAGGCGCTGCTCGGCGCCTGCGCGGCGATATCGGTGGTCACCACGGTCGCGATCGTGCTGTCGATCTTCCCCCCGACCATCGCCTTCTTCCGCGACAACGTCGGTCTCGGTGAGTTCCTCACCGGCACGACCTGGTCACCCCTGTTCGCCAACGGCGAGTTCGGTGTCCTCCCGCTGGTGACCGCCACGCTGGTGATCACCGTGATCGCCCTCGCGGTGGCCATCCCGATCGGTCTCCTGGCGGCGATCTACCTCAGCGAGTACGCCCCGGCCCGCGCGAGGAAGTGGCTCAAGCCGCTGCTGGAGGTGCTGGCCGGGATCCCGACGGTCGTCTACGGGTTCTTCGCGCTGGAGTTCGTCGGCCCCGACCTGCTCCAACGGTTCTGGCCCGGCGACTTCCTCGGCGGGGAACCGGGCACGTTCAGCGCGTTGGCTGCGGGGCTCGTCATGGGGTTCATGATCGTGCCGACGATCGCCTCGCTCTCCGAGGACGCCCTGCGATCGGTGCCGATGGCGTTGCGCCAGGGCTCGAGCGGGCTCGGCGCCTCCAAGCTCCAGACGACGCTCAAGGTGGTGCTGCCCGCCGCCATCTCCGGCATCGTGGCGGCGATGGTGCTCGGTGTCTCCCGCGCCATCGGCGAGACCATGATCGTCCTGATCGCGGCCGGGGGGACCGCTCGACTCACCCTGAACCCCACCGAGGGCATGCAGACGATGACCTCCTTCATCGGCCAGGCGGGCATCGGTGACCTGTCGACCGGCTCGGTCGGCTACCAGACGATCTTCGCGGTCGGTGCGCTGCTGTTCCTCGCGACGCTCGTGATGAACCTGTTCAGCATCCGCCTGGTCCGCCGCTTCCGGGAGGTCTACGAGTGAGCGTCACCACCGCGGCCGCGGCCGCATCACCCTTCGCCCGGACCCGCCGCGGGGTCACGATGCTCAAGGAGCGGGGGTTCTCCCTGGCCCTGCTCGGCAGCTTCGTGCTCGCCATCGCCGTCCTGATCGCGCTGCTGATCCAGGTGTTCGTCCTCGGCACGGGGCGTCTCGACGCGAACCTGCTGACACAGTTCCCCTCGACCATCCGGGTCGAGACCGCCGGCTTCCGGTCCGCCATCTTCGGCACCCTCTGGCTGATGGGGGTCGTCGTGGTGACGGTCGTGCCGGTGGGGGTCGGTGCCGCCGTCTACCTCGAGGAGTACGCCGACGGCTCCAGGTGGTGGAACCGCGTCATCGAGATCAACATCCAGAACCTCGCCGCCGTCCCCTCGATCGTGTACGGCATCCTCGGGCTCGCCTTCCTGGTCCGGGGTCCGGTCGGCCTCGGGTTCGTCGTCCTGGCCGGCGGACTCATCCTGTCGCTGCTCGTGCTGCCGGTGGTCATCATCTCCTCCCGTGAGGCGATCCGTTCGGTGCCGAACTCGCTGCGCCTCGGGTCGCTGGCGCTCGGGGCCACGCCGTGGCAGACGGTGCGTCGCCTGGTGCTGCCGTCGGCCATCCCCGGCATCGCCACGGGCACGATCCTCGCCCTGTCCCGAGCCATCGGCGAAGCGGCACCCCTGCTCCTCCTCGGCGCGCTGACCTTCATCACCTTCGTCCCCGACGGGTTGATGGCGGAGTTCACCGCGCTCCCGATCCAGATCTACAGCTACCTGTCGCGACCGCAGGAGGAGTTCCGGATCCTCGCCGCGGCTGGCATCGTCGTGCTGCTCGCGATCCTCCTGTCCATGAACGCGGTAGCGATCTACATCCGCAACCGCTACTCCGAGCGGAACTGACCGTGACCGACGAACCGACGTACGGGTCCCTGCCCTCGCTCCACGACGCGCACCCGGCTGCCCGTGGTCACTTCCACGGCTGGCTCGACGAGATCGACGACGAACTCGTGGGCGGCGCGCTCCTGGTCAGCGCCGCGCTCCCGAGGGTGACGCGTGCGTGGGTCGCGGCCGACCGCGCGTGCATCGCCGAGACACGCGCCGTCAACGCCGACGTGCGCGAGCGGGTGCGACGGGTCGAGACCCAGGGCTTCCTCGTCCTGGCGCGTGAAGCACCGGTCGCGGGCGACCTGCGCCGGCTGGTCGCGATGCTCCGCCTCGTGACGTCGGTCGAACGCTCTGCCGCCCTGCTGCGACACGTCGCCGAGACCCTCGAGCGTGTCGACCCACGTGAGCTGCCGGAGGAGATCCGGCTCCAGGCCGAGGACCTCGGACGCCGTGCCAGCGAGGTCTTCCGCCAGGGTGTCGACGCCTGGCGCTCGCGCGACGGGCTCGCGGTCCGTGAACTCGACGAGGCCGACGAGACGGTCGATGCGCTCGCCGTCTCCCTCCTCGAACACGCGGACGACGTCGAGAGCCCCGCCGAGGCCATGTCGCTGGCCCAGCTCGCCCGCTACTGGGAGCGCATCGCCGATCACGGGGTCTCGTTCGCGCAACACAGCACGTTCGCCGTCACCGGGGAGCGCGTCGAGGTCGGCGACTGAGCGCGCGCTCCGCGCCGTAGGCTGCTGGCCGGATCCTGGAGACGAACGCCGTGCCGAAGCTGCTGTTGGTCGAGGACGAGGTGTCCATCGCCGAGGCCCTGAGCATCACCCTCGAGGCCGAAGGCTTCCAGGTGGCCTGGGTCAAGGACGGCGCGGATGCCGTGCCCACCTGGGAACGCGTCCGGCCCGACCTGGTCATCCTCGACCTGATGCTGCCCGGCGTGTCCGGCACCGAGATCTGCCGGACGCTGAGGAACCGTTCCGACGTGCCGATCATCATGCTGACGGCGCGTGACGCCGAGGTCGACCGCGTCGTCGGGCTCGAGCTCGGCGCCGACGACTACGTGACCAAGCCGTTCTCGACCCGCGAGCTGGTCGCCCGCGTCAAGGCGATCCTGCGACGCGCTCCGCTCGGTGCGGCCTTCGCCGATGAGTCGCCCGTCGAAGCGGCCGGGGTCCGGCTCGACCGTGCTCGCCACGAGGTCCGTGTCGACGGTGACCTGGTCGACCTCCCGCCGAAGGAGTTCGAGCTGCTCGCCTACCTGCTCGAGCACGCCGGTCGCGTGCTGACCCGGGGCCAGCTCATCGACGAGGTCTGGGGCAGCGACTACGTCGGGGATACCAAGACGCTCGACGTCCACGTTCGCCGGTTGCGGACCCGCGTCGAGGAGGACCCGAAGGACCCGCGGCGGATCCAGACGGTCCGCGGGGTCGGCTACCGGTTCACCGACACGTGAGCCTGTGGGGCGTCGCGGCCATCCTGCTGCTCGCGCTCAGCGGGGTCCTGCTCGGCGACGGTATGGACCGTCCCCTCGCGCTGGTCTGGACCGCGGTCCTCAGCGTGTCCGCGATCGCGGCGGTCCAAGCCGACGTCGGACGCCGCCTCCGCAGGTTGACCGCCGGTGCGAGTTCGTGGTTGGCGACCCAGCGGTTCGCGGCCCTGCCGGTCCGTGACCGGGGCGCCTGGGGACAGCACGTCGTCCTCCTCAACGCGCTCGGGGCGGCGCACGAACGGCGCGGTGCGAAGCTGGCTCGGGAACGGCCGTGGCGTCGAGCGCTGGTGGACGCGCTCGTCAGCCCCGCGCTGCTGTTCTCGTCCGATGGTCGGCTGTTGTCGGCGAACGCCGCCGCCCGTGATCTGCTCGGCGTGCCGACCGATGCCGGCGACGTGACGGTGCTGCGAGCCGTCGGGAGCGAAGCGCTGGCGGAAGCCGTGCGGGAGGTCCAGCTCACCGGCGTCCCCGTGACCGTGGACACGACCCACGGCGAGCACGAGCTGCGCGGCATCGCATCGCAGGTCGGAGACGAGGCCCTCCTGATCGTGGTCGACCGGACCCGCGAGCAGCGCATCGAGGACCTCCGGCGCAACTTCGTCGTCAACGCCTCGCACGAGCTCAAGACGCCGGTGACCGGTATCCGGACCCTCGCGGAGGCGTTGCGTGTGACCGCCGACGCCGGCGATCTCGATCGGCTGCGACCGCTGCTCGGTCGCTTGGATGCGGAAGCCGACCGGCTGGCACGGCTCGTGCACGACCTGCTCGATCTGCGACGACTCGAGGAACGCGGACCCCTCGAACGGGTGCCGGTCGACGTCGCCGAGCTCGCACGTCGCGTGGCGGTCGAGCTGCTCGATCGTGCCGAGGAGCGCGGGGTGGAGCTGTCCATCGACGCTCCGGACCGTGCCTACCTCGCTGGGGTGCCGGGCGACCTCGAGGCGATCGTCAAGAACCTGGCCGCCAACGCGGTCCAGTACAACCGCGAGGGTGGCAGGGTCGAGGTCCTCGTCACGCCGGAGGGCGGATCGCAGATCATCACGGTCCGCGACACCGGCATCGGCATCCCAGCGCAGGACCTGTCGCGGATCTTCGAACGCTTCTACCGGGTCGACCCCGCACGCAGCCGGGCCAGCGGCGGCACCGGCCTCGGTCTGGCCATCGTCCGGCACGCGGTCGAGAGCCACAGGGGCAGCATCGAGGTGGAGAGCACCGTCGGCGAAGGGACGACCTTCACCGTGACGCTGCCGATCGAGGCTGCGTGAGCCGGCAGTAGCCTGCCGCCCGTGTCCTCATCCGATGCTGCCGACGTGACCCCCGCCGACCCGGCGGGTGCGCTGACGCGCGACCGGGGCAAGACCCTCCGGGCACCGGTCATCCTCGACCTGCTCGCCGAGGAGCTCGGACCGGATGCCGTCATCGCCCTGGACTTCACCTCGCGCTGGGAGCTGCTGGTCGCCACGATGCTGTCGGCCCAGTCGACCGACGTGAAGGTCAACGAGGTCACCAAGGTCCTGTTCGCCGAACTTCCGGATCCTGAAGCGGTCGCCTCCGCCGACCTCGCTCGCATCGAGCAGCTGATCGGCTCGCTCGGCCTGTTCCGGCAGAAGGCCAAGAACCTGCAGGCGACCGCCCGCCACCTGCTCGAGGCCCACGGTGGCGAGGTGCCGGACACGATGCCGGAGCTGCTGGCGCTCCCGGGTGTGGCGCGCAAGACCGCGAACGTGGTGCTGTCCAACGGCTTCGGTCGCCACGAGGGCGTCGTGGTCGACACCCACGTGCACCGGCTGTCACGCCGGCTCCGGTTCACCCGCGCCGACGATCCGGTCCGCATCGAGCGCGACCTCGCCCGGCTGTTCCCACGTCAGCGGTGGCTGCAGGTCTCCGATCTGCTGATCCACCACGGCCGGCGCACCTGTCTCGCCCGCCGTCCGGCGTGCGAACGGTGCGTGATCGAGCACCTCTGCCCGTCGTCCCAGGAAGCGGGCCTGACCGACAAGCGCTGACCGCCTCGTGGTCAGCGGCGTCGGTTGCGACGTGACCAGACCAGAGCGGTGACGGCCGCGACCCCCATCACGGCGGCCACGATCGCCTGCGGGATGTGGACCGGCTCCGGGAGCTGGACGCTCGGAGCGACGATCCGGGCCGTGTCAGCTCGGAGGGTGAGGCTGCCGCCGTCTGCCGGGTCGGCACGCATCACGGTGCCCTCGATCAGCAGCACGTCACCGCGTCGATCGGGGCGTCCGACGCCCGAGATCTGCTCGTGGAGACCGTCGGGGAGCCACACGGCCAGGCCGCTGTTGAAGCCGCGGCGCTCGTCGTGGCGTGCCAGCGGGCCGAGCTCGAGGGCGTAGTCGTCGTCGTTGACCTGGACCCAGACCCCCCCGTCCCGGTACAGCACGTCACCGACCACCTCGCCAGCGTAGGTGACGCTCACCCCGTCGAACGCCTGCGGGCAGGCGTAGACCTGTCCCGAGCTGATCCGCTCGTGGGGCCGGAGCTCGCCGACGATCTTCTCGACGCCGGACGCGTCCACGCCGCGCAGGCACGTGCGTGGCTCGGCTGCCGCCGCCGACCGCGGTGGCAGCCCCTCGACGACCAGCTCGGAGGTGTCGACCACCGGCTTGATCCGCACGAGGGCTTCGGTGCCTGCCAGCACGACGACCACGAGCAGCACGAACAGGACGAGGACACCGCGGGTGCGGCGGCGGCGGTGGACCTGGCGCGGGCTCACGTCGACGCCCGCCCGCGTGCGAGCGACACGAGGTAGCCGAGCAGGGCGAAGACGGCGACGAACTCGAGCCGGCCGAGCCACATCTGCACGATGTAGACCGCCATCAGACCCCGTGGCATCGACGGTTCGGTCACACCGATCGACAGGCCGATGTTGGAGGTGGCCGAGACCGACTCGAAGAGGGTCTGGGTGATGTCGTACCCCCCGTACGCCAGACCGACGAGCGCTCCGATCAGGTAGGTGACCACGAACAGCAGCAGCACCGACGTCGCGGCCCGAGCGGTGCTATCGCGCAGGATCTTGCGCTTCCCAGCGTGGTAGCTGGTCACGACCAGGGCGGACTCGGGTTGGAGCAGCTTCTTGACGTCGTGGATCAGGGTCTTGGCGGCGATGCCGACGCGGAGCGCCTTGATCCCGCCGGCCGTCGACGACGCCATCCCCCCGATGGCCATGGCGGCCACGATCGCGGCGGGGGCCAGCACCCCCCAGTCGCTGAGGTAGGTCGTCCCGTCGTTGACCTGGTAGCCGGCGCTCGACATGGCGGCGATGAGGGTGAACAGGCCCTTGCGCAGCAACGGGACCGGTCCGTCGTAGGTGCCCGAGCGCAGCAGCCCGAAGCAGACGACGGCGAACAGGACGCTGGTCGAAACCGCGAGCGTCCGGGTCTCGATGTGGCGCAGCACCTGGCGGGGGTCGCCGTGCCAGAGCTGGAAGTGCAGGCCGAACGAGATCGCGCCCGCCAGCATGAGCAGCACCACCACGGCCTCGACGCTCCACGAGTGGTAGTAGGCCACCGAGGCCTGCATCGTCGAGAACCCGCCGGTGTCGAACGCGCCGAGGAAGAGGTTCACGCCGTGGTAGAACGCACGGCTCGGGCTGAACCCGCCGGCCAGGAGGGTGAGGTAGAGGGCCGTGATCCCGAGCACGCCGTAGGTCGCCGCGACGCGGAAGATGAACCGCGATGTACGGATGAAGTTCGGCAGGATGCGCTCGTCACGACCCTCCGAGATGTAGAGGGTGCCGATGGCGCCACCGCCGGCGGCGAACAGCGACAGCACGACGATGATGATCCCCTGACCGCCGGCGAAGTGCAGCAGGTGGCGGTACAGGTCCATCGAGATGGTGGTGTGGTCGAGGTCGTTGATGACCGACAGGCCCGTGGTGGTGAGCCCCGACATCGCCTCGAAGACCGCGGACAGCAGGTCGTCGTAGTGGCCGGACAGGTGCAGCGGGATCGCGGCCAGGACGGCGCCGAGCAGCCAGGACAGGGCCACGGTGACCATGCCGTGCGCCCAGGTCAGCGGGCGTCGTGTCGCCAACCGCACCTCGGTGACCGCCCCGAACGACGCGCACAGCGCCGCGCCGATCACGAACGAGGTCAACGAGTTCCACTCACCGCGGGCGAGGGCGACGAGCGCGGGCAGGACCATGACCAGCGACAGGCCGAGGAAGACCTTGCCGAGGTAGTAGCCGATCAGCCGCAGATCGTCGGCGCCGGGGCGGAGGAGCACCTCAGGCCACCAGCGTCGTGAGGGCACCGGCGATGACCGCCGCGACGAGCCCGACGGCCAGCGCGAGGCCGAGCATCAGCGCCACGCCGCGTAGGGCGGCCTGGAGGTAGGACCGTTGCCGGCTGCGCTCCATCAGCCCGTGCCGAGCAGGGCGGCCGCGAGGGCAGGCTCCAGATCCGGTGTGGTCAGCGCGACCACCTCGTCACCGGGCTCGATGACGGTCGCGCCGTGCGGGATGACGGTCTCGTCGCCGCGGAAGATGCAGACCAGGATGGCCTCGTGGGGCAGCTTGATGTCCTCGACCTTGCGTGGTGGTGGGGCGCTCGCACCCTCGGGGATGCGCAGCTCGACCAGCCCGACGCGTCCACCCTTGAGGCTGGTGAGGTGGATCAGCTCCCCGACGGAGAACTCGTTCTCGAGCAGCTCGGAGATGAGCCGGGTGGACGACACCGGTTCGATCCCGAGGGCCTCGAAGATCTCGACGTTCTTGGGGGAGTTGACCCGGCTGATCGAGCGCTTCACGTCGAACTCGATGCGGGCGAGCTGGCACGCGACGAGGTTGTCGTCGTCCTCGTGGGTGGTGGCCACGAACGCGTCGGCACGGTCGGTGTGCGCCTGCTCGAGGTACTGGACGTCGCAGGCGTCGCCCTCGATGACCAGCACGTCGGTCTCCACCACCAGTTCCTCGCACCGTGACGCGATGCGTTCGATGACGGTGACGTCGTGGCCCTTCTCGATCATGTCACGGGCGATGTAGCGGCCGATCCGGCCGCCTCCGGCGATGACGATGTACACCTCGCGCTCCTCAGCTGGCCCGTGGACGGCCGTAGGGATCGCGCACGAGGCCGGACAGGGCCCGCACCGCGCTGGGCTTCATCGCGGCCGTGACCACGTCGTCGCGTTCGAGCCGGTCGGTGCGGTCGGGGATGAAGACCCGGGCCCCCCGGTGGATCGCGGCGATCCGCAGGAGCCCGTCGACCTCGAACTCCTCGACGATCATGCCGTGCCCCCCGGTGTCGACCTCGAGGTCGACCAGGTGCACGTTGCTGTCGGCGAAGTGCACGTGCAGCGGGAAGCTCTCCTCGCGGAACTCGTTGAGGAACAGCTTGGCGATGGTGTTCGTGCCGGATACGTACCGGACCCCGAGCTTGCGGTAGATGCCCTCGCGTTCGGGGTCGAACAGCCGGGCGATGGTCCGCGGGACGTCGTAGAGGTGGGTGGCGATCTCCACCGTCATCAGGTTGGCGTTGTCGGAGCGCGTGACGGCGAGCAGGCCATCGGCCTTGGCCACCCCGGCCCGCTCGAGCACGTCGCGGTCCGTGCAGTCCCCGACGAGCGTCTCGCCGTTGAACGCCGATCCCAGCCGGTCGAAGGCGAGGGGGTCGACGTCGAGGATGACGACGTCGGTGTCGCGGTCGAGGGAGAGCTGTTCCGCGATCCCGGCACCGAGCCGGCCGCAGCCGCCGATGATGATGTGCACCGCTGCCTCCGGCGCTGCCCGTGACGTCTGCGGGCCGGCGCGTTGACGGCCCGGTCGGTGACCGGGCCGTCACGCAGTCTGCCACGTCGGCCGCCGAACCCGGGTCGACCCGCGGGTAGGGTCCGCAGCCCGGACGCGAACGAGCCGGCAGGAGGTGGTGATGTCCGACGGCCTCCCCGTCGACCCCGTCGTCCTCATCGCGGCCGTCCTGCTCGCGTTCGCGGTGCTCGTCGCCGGCGTCACCCGTCGGGTGCAGACCCCGTCAGCACTGCTGTTCCTCGGCATCGGGATGCTCGTCGGTGACGACGGGCTCGCGATCATCCAGCTCAGCGATCCGTCCGTCGTCCAGAACCTCGGTGTCGTGGCCCTCCTCGTCATCCTGTTCGACGGTGGCCTCACCACGAAGCCCACCGACCTGCGGCGGGCGGCAGGTCCGGCGTCCCTCCTCGCGACCGTCGGGGTCCTGCTCACCTCGGCGATCACGGCGTTCGGCGTCTGGTTGCTGCTCGACGTCGAGGTGGCCACCGCGGCGCTGATCGGAGCCGTGGTCGGGTCCACCGATGCCGCTGCCGTCTTCGCCATGCTCCGTGGCATCCGCCTGCCGCGGCGGCTCGCGGCGATCCTGAAGGTGGAGTCCGGGGCGAACGACCCGATCGCCATCGTCATCACCCTGACGGTGGTCGAGTTCGCTGTGGGGGGCGCCGACACCGCCAACGTGCTGCAGCTCGCGCTGCTCCAGCCGGTCGTCGGTATCGCGGTCGGAGGCGGGATCGGCATGCTCGGGGTGGTCGTGCTGCGCCGGGTCCGACTCAGCGCCGACGCCCTGTACCCCGTCCTGGCGCTCGCGGTCGCCGGGGTGGCGTACGGGCTCGCGGCCATGCTCGGCGGGTCCGGCTTCTTCGCGGTGTACCTGGCGGGCGTCCTCGTCGGGGCGAAGGTCGACCGTCGCCGGCGCAGCATCCGTGACTTCCACGAGGGGTTGGCCAACGTGGCCGAGATCGGGCTGTTCCTCATGCTCGGTCTGCTCGTCTTCCCGACCCAGCTTCCGGGTGTGGCTGCTGCCGGGCTGCTGGTCGCCGTGCTCCTGACCTTCGTGGCGCGGCCGATCACGGTCCTGCTCTGCCTGCTGCCGTTCCGGTTGCCGCCGCGCGAACAGGCGGTGCTCGGCTGGGGCGGCCTGCGTGGTGCGGTACCGATCGTCCTGGCGACCTTCCCGATCACCGCGGGGTACGAGGATGCCCTGTACGTCTTCGACATCGTGTTCTTCGTCGTCCTGGTCTCGATCCTGCTCCAGGGGACGACGATCACGAAGGTCATCGAGTGGCTCGGCGTGACCTCGTCGCGCCGCGCGTGGGCGCCGGTGGCCGAGGCACTGCCGCTGGACGACGTCGACGCCGACCTCGTCGAGGCCATGCTCACCGATGATCTGCTCGTGGCCGGACGCTGGCTCCGCGACGTCCCGCTGCCGTCCGGCATGCTCCTCGTGGCGATCGCACGTGACGAGCAGGTGGTCGTCCCGCGCGGCGACACCGTCCTGCTCTCGGGCGATGTGCTGATGATCATCGCCGAGGACCCGCGACGGGCGGCGGACCGCATCACGGCCTGGGCGCGGGGAGAGGGTGACATCGCTGTCGATCGCGCCAGGCCCGAGCCCCCGGCGGTGCCGGACGGCTGACGCGGCCGCGTCCACGAGGCCCTCGCTACCCTCGGAGCATGGCTCCCACCACCCTCCTGCTCGCGGCTCCGCGCGGTTTCTGCGCCGGCGTCGACCGTGCCGTCCTCATCGTCGAGAAGGCGCTCGAGGCCTACGGCGCGCCCGTCTACGTCCGTCACGAGATCGTCCACAACAAGCACGTGGTCGAGTCGCTCAAGCGCAAGGGCGCGATCTTCGTCGAGGACGAGACCGAGGTCCCCGAGGGTGAGGTCGTGGTGTTCTCGGCGCACGGCTCGCCGCCCGAAGCGTTCGCCAACAGCCAACAGCTGAGCCACTCCCTGATCGACGCGACCTGCCCGCTGGTCACCAAGGTCCACCACGAGGCGCGGCGCTACGCCCGCGACGGCAAGGACATCGTGTTGATCGGGCACGAGGGCCACCAGGAGGTCGTCGGCACGATGGGGCAGGCGCCGCCGCGTTCGATCAGCCTGGTCGAGACCCCCGAGGACGTCGACGCGCTCGAGCTCGACGACGACGCCGAGGTGGCCTACATCACCCAGACCACCCTGTCGATGGACGAGACCGCCGGGGTCGTCGACCGGTTGCGCCAGCGCTTCCCGCTGCTGCACAACCCCAAGAAGGACGACATCTGTTACGCGACCCAGAACCGACAGGACGCGGTGAAGGTGCTCGCCGAGCGCTGTGACCTCATCCTCGTCGTCGGCTCGCAGACCTCGTCCAACAGCAAGCGGCTGGTCGAGGTGAGCAAGGACCGACACGTGCCGGCCTACCTCGTGGACGAGGCCGCCGAGATCGACCCCGCCTGGCTCGAGGGGGTCGAGACCGTCGGCGTCACGTCGGGGGCCTCCGCGCCCGAGGTGCTGGTCGAGGAGGTCATCGACTGGTTCAAGGCCCGCGGGACCACCGAGGTCGACACGGTGCTTGTGGTGGACGAGGACGTCGAGTTCGCGATGCCGTCCAACCTCGCCCGCAAGCTCCAGGGCAGCGAGCTCCAGGACC
>NZ_JBBEBZ010000123.1:0-3233 GCF_040882075.1 Nitriliruptor sp. | reverse complement strand
CTACTTCAGCGGGTGGGACCCGGAGTCCGGCTACGACGACGCGACCTGGCAGTACGCCGGCGATGGGCCGAACGTGCACGCCGCCGCCGGGGTCCGTCACAACGCCGTCCCCGGGGACGACCCCACCACCGGCGGCCCGGTGGACGCCGCTGACGACCGCACCGAAGCGGTCCGGCGCGACGATTTCGAGCACGCCGAGCAGGGTGGTCAGGCGTTCGAGGGCGGATCGATCGAGAACGTCGGCAACATCGAACGCGACGAGACCCTCCAGCACCCACGCTGCGTCTACCAGCTGCTCAAGCGGCACTACACCCGCTACACCCCAGCGGCGGTCGCCGACGTCTGCGGGATCCCCGAGGAGAGGTTCCTCGCCGTCGCCGAGGCGGTGTGCACCAACTCCATGCGGGACCGGACCACCGCGTTCGTGTACTCGGTCGGCTGGACCCAGCACACCGTCGGCGTGCAGTACATCCGCGCCGCGTCCATCCTCCAACTGCTGCTCGGCAACGTCGGACGACCCGGTGGAGGGATCCTGGCGCTGCGCGGCCACGCCAGCATCCAGGGGTCGACCGACATCCCGACCCTCTACGACATCCTGCCCGGCTACCTGCCGATGCCGAAGGCCGGCGACCACGACACCCTCGACGATTACGAGCGGGGGATCACCGCCGCGAAGGGCTACTGGGCCAACGGCCGCACCTACCTCGTGAGCCTGCTGAGGGCCTGGTACGGCAACCACGCGTTCGAGCGCGAGGACCTCGGTTTCGGCTACCTGCCGCGGATCACCGGCGACCACTCGGTCTACCCGACCACGGTCGACATGTTCACCGGGAAGGTGAAGGGCTACATGCTCTTCGGCCAGAACCCCGCCGTCGGATCGGCGAACTCCCGGCTGCACCGGCTGGCCTACGCCAGCCTCGACTGGCTCGTGGTCCGCGACCTCGCGATGATCGAGAGTGCGACGTTCTGGAAGGACGGTCCGGAGGTCGAGACCGGCGAGTTGGTCCCGGCCGACATCGACACCGAGGTGTTCTTCCTCCCGGCCGCCGCGCACGTGGAGAAGGACGGGACGTTCACCAACACCCAACGGCTGCTCCAGTGGCACGAGGCGGCGATCGGACCGAAGGGCGACGCCCGCAGCGACCTCTGGTTCGCGTACCACCTGGGCCTGCGGATCCGGGACAAGCTGCTGGCCCGCTCCGACGGGACACCGGCCGAGCGTGATCTGCCGCTCCACCACCTGACCTGGGACTACCCGACCGAGGGCCCCAACGAGGAGCCGTCCGCGGACGCGATCCTGCGCGAGATCAACGGCTCCGACGCCGACGGTCAGCCGCTGTCGTCGTTCAACGACCTCGCCGCCGACGGTTCGACCGCGTGCGGGTGCTGGATCTACGCGGGCGCGTACGCCGACGGGGTCAACCAGACCGCCCGGCGGACGGCGTGGACCGAGATGGGACCGGCGGCGAGGGAGTGGGGCTGGGCGTGGCCGAACGACCGGCGGATGCTCTACAACCGCGCGTCGGCCGATCCCTCCGGTGCGCCGTGGTCCGAACGCAAGCGCTACGTGTGGTGGGACGAGGAGCAGGAGCGCTGGACCGGCCTGGACACCCCCGACTTCGACCCGACGATGCGCCCGGACCACCGGCCGCCGGCCGACGCGACCGGCGTGGACGCGCTGTCCGGTGACGACCCGTTCCTGATGCAGGCCGACGGCAAGGGGTGGTTGTGGGCGCCGGCGGGGCTGCTCGACGGCCCGCTGCCGATGCACTACGAGCCGTTCGAGTCGCCGGTCGACAACGCGCTGCACCCGGTGCGTTCCAACCCGCTCGCCGAGGACCTGCCACACGAGCACAACCCGCACAACCCGGTCGGCGACCACCCGGGGGCGGCCGCCTACCCGTACGTGTCGACCAGCTACCGGATCGCCGAGCACCACACCGCCGGCGGGATGAGCCGGTTCGGGACCCGGTTGGCCGAGCTCGCCCGTGAGATGTTCGTCGAGGTGCACCCCGACCTCGCCGCTGAACGCCGACTGAGCCACGGGGGTTGGGCCACGATCATCAGCTCGCGCTCCGCCATCGAGGCCCGCGTGATGGTCACCGAACGCATGGCACCGCTGCACGTCGGCGGCCGGGCGATCCACCAGGTGGGGCTGCCCTACCACTGGGGCCCGAACGGGACCGCCCCCGGTGACGCGGCGAACGACCTCTACGCCATCACGATGGACCCGAACGTGCACATCCAGGAGGTCAAGGGCGCCACCTGCGACATCGTGCCCGGGCGCCGCCCCCGAGACGCGGGCCTCCGACATCTCGTCGAACGGCACGCCGCCGACCCGGACGGCGTGCGGCGCGAGCGTCGAGCCAACGCGGCGCGCGGAGGAGGACGACCGTGACCCACTCGAGCCACGCGAGCGACCTGCTCACCCACAGCGGTGGGCCGGTCCCCGGCAGCGCCGGGACCCGGTTCGGGTTCTTCACCGACACCTCGGTGTGCATCGGGTGCAAGGCGTGCGAGGTCGCGTGCAAGGAGTGGAACCAGGTCCCTGCGCGTGAGGAGTCCGGGTTCACGGGGCACTCGATGGACAACACCGGCGCCCTCGGCGCGGACTCGTGGCGCCACGTCGCGTTCGTCGAGCAGCCTGCGGGGCACGTGCCCGCGCTGGCCGGTGCCGCTCCGGGCGCACCTGATCGATCGCGCCCCGAGCACGAAGCGACCGGGCGGGTCGGCCTCGAGTGGTTCGGGGACGACCCCGGGCTACCCGCCGGCGCGCACGGCAGCGTCGAGCAGCGCGAGGTACCGCGGTTCGGCGGGGCCCAGGAGGCCGCGCCGGCGATCACCGACTTCCGGTGGCTGATGTCCTCGGACGTGTGCAAGCACTGCACCCACGCGGCCTGCCTCGAGGTGTGCCCGACCGGGGCGATCTTCTACACCGAGTTCTCGACCGTGGTCGTCCAGGACGACGTCTGCAACGGCTGCGGCTACTGCGTGACCGCCTGCCCCTACGGGGTGATCGAACGCCGCTCTCCCGGCCAGCCTGGTGGGGGTGGCGCGTTCAAGTGCACCCTCTGTTACGACCGGATGCGCGGTGCGCAGCAGCCCGCCTGCGCCCAGGCGTGTCCCACCGACTCGATCCAGTTCGGCCCGCTCGACGAGCTGCGGGAGCGTGCTGCCGCGCGGGCGGACGACCTCATCGCGGCGGGTGTGCCCGGGGTGCAGCTGTACGGCGC
>NZ_JBBEBZ010000122.1:1939-3265 GCF_040882075.1 Nitriliruptor sp. | reverse complement strand
CCGGGGGTGCAGAACCCGCACTGCAGGCCGTGGTGGTCCTGCAGGGCCTGCTGGACCGGGTGGAGGGTGCCGTCGTCTGCCGCGAGCCCCTCGACGGTGGTCAGCTCTCGGCCGCGGACACTGACGGCGAACACCAGGCAGCTGCGGACGGGGTCGCCGTCGAGCAGGACCGTGCAGCAGCCACAGACCCCGTGCTCGCAGCCGACGTGGGTGCCGGTCAGTTCCAGGTCGTGACGGAGGAAGTCCGACAGCAGCCGCCGAGCGGGTGCCGCCGCGGTCCGGGGAGCCCCGTTGACCGTGACGGTGATCTCGTGCAGCGGCTCGGTCACGCGGAGCCCTCCACGTCGGCGGCGTGCACGGTGGGGGCGTGCTCAGTGGTGGGCGCGTGGTGAGCTGCGCACCGGCCGGTCGCGTCGTGCGTGGTCGTGGTGGCGACGGTGGCGGTCACGCGGCGCTCCCCTCGGCGGCGTGGGCGGCCGCTGCCTCGAGCCCGCGGCCGAGCAGCACGCCGGCCAGGTGGCGGCGGTACTCGGCCGTGGCGTGGATGTCGGCGTCGGGCGCGAGCGTCGGGTCAGCGACTTGCCTCGCTGCATCGAGGTCGAGCGCGTCACCCGCCTGCCCCGCGAGCGTCGAGGTGAGGTCGATGACGGCGGGGACGTCGGTCACCCCGATGAACGTCGCGCGCGCGTCGGTGACGTGGCGGTCCGCGTCGAGGTGGACCGTGACGCCGACGCCAGCCAGCGCGTAGTCGCCGTGGCGGCGGGAGAGTTCGACGAACGCGCTGCCGGTGCCGGGCGCCGGGCGCCGGAAGGTCGCCGCGATCGCCAGCTCGCCGGGGCGGAGGTCCGACTCCAGTGGGCCGACCAGGAAGTCCGCGGCGCTGACCGTGCGGGTGCCGGCGGTGGAGGCGAGCTCGACGCTGCCGCCGAGCAGCGCGAGCACCGCAGGCAGCTCGGCCGCCGGGTCGGCGTGCACGATCGAGCCGAGGCTGGTGCCTCGGTTGCGGATCACTGGGTGGGCGACCCAGGCGAGGGCTTGCCGCAGCAGGAGGATGGCACGTGCCACCTCGGCGTCGCGGTGCAACCGTGCGTGGCGGACGCGCGCCCCGACCCGCACGCTGGCAGCGGTGACCTCGATCACGTCGAGCTCGTCGAGGCGTTCGATGTCGACGAGTGCGGGGGGTGCAGCCAGACGCATGTTCAGCAGGGGGATCAGGCTCTGGCCCCCCGCGAGCACCTTGCCGTCGTGCCCGAGCTCGGCGAGCGTGGCGAGCGCCTCGTCGACGCTCCCGGGGGCGTGGTAGGCGAACGCGGCCGGCTTCACGCG
>NZ_JBBEBZ010000122.1:0-1839 GCF_040882075.1 Nitriliruptor sp. | reverse complement strand
TGGTGTCGTCAGCGACCCGTTCCGCTGCGGCGAGGTGGACGGCGTCGTAGCCGCGCAGCGAACGCTGCTGTGCCAGCTCACCTGCCCGGCGCACGAGCGGGTCGTCCAGGTCCATCAGGTCCAGCTGGGCGTAGAGGTCCTCGAGCGCGTCGACCGCTGTGCGGAGGTTGGCGGCGGCGAGCCGGCCCAGCCGTGCCGCCTGGGCGAGTGCTGCGCGCGCCTCGGCGTAGATCAGTCGGACCGAGGTGAGGTGCTCCGCGGTGTCCCAGACGCGCCCGGCACGCTCCGAACCCGGTTCCTCGATGATCAGCGGGATGAGCGCTGAGGTGTCGACGTAGGCGATCACCGCCGCTGCTGCGCCACGAGGTCGCTCACCGATCCGGCCGCGATCCGGGCAGCTGGTCGGGCGCGGTGGCGGCTGGTTGCGGGTTCGATGATGCCATCGGTGAGGAGCTGGTCGAACGGGCTCGTTCCGTCCACGGGGATCAGCCGTGCGACCGGACGGCCCCGATCGGTGACCGTCAGTTCCTCGCCGGCCTGGACGCGTTCGAGGTACCGGCTGAGGTGGTCGCGTAGCTCTCGGATCCCGGCCTCGGCCATGACTGCTCCGATTGTGGCGTCTTCAGCCTCGCCATAGTAGCCACATCCAAACCCCAGGGTCGACGGGAGCGACGGAACCGGTGGACGACCCCAGCGCGCGCCCGTGTTCCAGCAACGCCGGTCGGAGGATCAGGTCCTGAGGCGGTCGAGGAGCACCTCGTCGAGGCCGCGCTGGAGGCGGTCGAGCTCAGGTGCCGAGGAGGTCGGGCAGCACGTTATCGAGGTCGCGTGGTTGGCGGTCGAGGAGAGCGGTCAGCACGGTCGGGTCGCCGGGGGAGCCGTGGCGGTCGTAGTGGCGGAACATGGCCAGCAGACGAGCTCGGGTCTCGTCGGGCAGATCGGCTCCGGGCCCGGCGGCCCACGTCCCGGGGTCCTGGCGGGTGGCCGTCACGTCGCGCCCGAGGATCTCGGCTGCGGTTGCGGCGACGTCGTCGGGGCTGACCGCAGCAGGGCCGGACAGCTCGAAGGTGGCGTGGACGCCGCGGTGGGCGCCGCGGCCCTCGACCAGCAGCCGCGCAGCCACCTCGGCGACGTCGTCCAGGTCGACCATCGCCAGCGTCGAGTCGGTCGCGTAGGGGACCTCGTAGCGGCCAGCACGCAGCGCATCGGTGTACCCGGCCAGGTTCTGGAGGTAGGCGTTCGGCTGCAGGACGGTCCAGTCGAGGCCGCTGGTGATGACCATCTCCTCGGCGCGCCGCTTGTCGCGGTGGTGCGGCATGGCGGTCAGCTGCGGGTGGATGACCGAGTGGAACACCAGCCGGTTCACGCCCGCGTTGCGGCAGGCGGCGACGATCGCGCCGCCCATCTCGACCTCGTCGGTCGACACGTTCGGGGCGATCGCGTACACGGCGTCGACCCCGTCGAGCGCTCCCGTCAGGTCGTCGACCCGACGCTGGTCACCGACCACCACCTCGACGTCGAGGTGCTCCGTGCCGACGAGGTCCGCCACCCGATCCGCATCCCGCACGAACGCGCGCACGGTGACGCCCCAGCGCCCGAGCGCGGCGATCACCGCGCGGCCGGTCTTGCCGCCGGCACCCGTGACCAGGACGGTCCGGCTGGTCACGGCGAGGTGGGTGGCTCGGCGAGCTCCGCCAGGGCGCGGACGGGGTCGGTGAACACGTTCACCGGCGGGGACACCAGACCGGCGCCGACCTGTCCGGTGCCGGCGACCTTGCCCGCGATGCCGGTGTTGACGAACGGCAGGACCCCGGTCCGGGCGATCCGGGTCACGTCGAT
>NZ_JBBEBZ010000121.1:0-3269 GCF_040882075.1 Nitriliruptor sp. | reverse complement strand
AGCCTAGAACGGCGCTGCGACCGGTCGGAGGCGGTTCCTGATCCTCTTGGGAGTGGATGAGTCGGCGCGTACCGGGGTCCTGACGTGGCGCTGATGCCACGTCAGGACCCCGGTGGCGACCGGTTCCGAGTAGGGACCTGGGTCCTGACCTTCGTGAGCTTCAGGTTCGCCACAGGCTCGGCCGCGACGTTGTGCGCAGTCGCCGGTCTAACAGGGGGTCGGTGAGCACCAGGTGTGAGGCTTCGATCCGGTCGGCGGTAGTTGGTCGCCGTGCTGACCGGGGAGCCAGGGGCGAAACCGACACACCTTCCCAACACGAGGCGCGAGAGCGCCAGGGAAGGCACACACCATGAAGCACCGCAAGCTGTTCACCGCGGCCCTCGCCACGACGATGGCGCTCGGGCTTCTGACCGGCACCGCCGGCGCCCACCACCGCACGCCATCGATCCAGTTCAACGATGCCGCACTGGGAGCGGACCTATCGGTGGCGTTGAACACCCCGGTCACAGTCACCGGTGAGGCGTTCCAGAAGGACTCCGCGGATCTTAAGGAAGCGGCCATCCAGAGGTGCGTCCTCGAGGGCGCGCACGTCGCTGCGGAGTCGTGTGACGGGGGCGCGGGGACGTGGACGACCGTCGCGTCGACGAGCGGGCCAAGTCACGCTGCCGTCACCTACGAAGCGCCGACGAGCGTCGCTGGTGTCTTCGGGTACCGGACGTTGACCGCCGGTGACGAGGCTGACACCGCGAACCTCACGGTGACGTCGGGCAGCACAAGCCAGCGCCACAACGCCTGCAACGGCATCGAGAACGCGCACAGCAAGGTGAAGGACGACGCCAAGGCGAAGCAGAAGCTCGCCGAGCACGCCGAGAAGTTCGGTTGCGACGTCGAGTGACCCGACGCGGACATCAACGGTGAGGGGCGCCCACTGGGCGCCCCTCACCGTTTTGCACTTGCGGGAAACAGCCTTCTTCCGCGGAAGAAGCTAGGCCGGCAGGATGCGGTCCGCACGATCTGCTCCGGTCCAGCGAGCCTGTCAGCCGAGGCGCTCGGCGGTGAACGCGATCCGTGCGTCGTGCACCGGCCTGACCTGCTGACGGTTGGCACGGTGCACGACCACTGGGCCGGTGGATGACCGTGAACCGCAGGGACCCGCTGACGGTCACCCCGGTGCACGGTCGCCGGGCCAGCCCAGGTGGGTCCGCGGTGGCCGTGACGCGCCCGCACGCACGACCTGCTGCGGTCGAACAACCAATTCAGCCGAGGCGCGCGGCGGTGAACGCGAGGGAGACTGCCGCGAACAGGACCGCCAGCATGGAGAAGATCAGGAGCCGTGTCTGTGCGGTGATCTCGCCGCGCAGGGTCGCGACCAGCCGGTGCTCGACGACCTCGAGGTCACGCTTGGTGGCGATCTCGCCCCATCCGGTGGGCGGGAGGTGCTCCATCAGCGTCCTCGCGTGTCCGGGTCCCAGAACATCGGTCAGCTGGTTGTACAGCTCATGACGCGCGTGTTCGTCGATGGCCATCGTGCCTCCGGAGTCAGCTGCGGACAAGTGGCGGCACCCTGCCATCACCCTCGCCCTCGTGGTCACCGGAGCCGGCTGGCGCTGTGGACAGCGCCAGACCCAGCCCCTCAGGTGGGTTGGAGGCGGACGGCGACGAGTTCGGCGACGTCGGCGAGGACGCCGGTGCGCCGTGGTCGCGCGGCCGCGTCGTGCACCGGAGTGACCTGCTGACGGTCGACTCGGTGCACGATCGCTGGGCCGAGGGAGGAGCGTGCACCGGACTGACCTGCTCACGGTCGGCTCGGTGCACGATCGCACGGACCACCTGAGGGCGGATCCGCGGTGGCCGCTGCACTCCCCGCGGAAGCGCTACTTCTTCCGCGGAAGAAGCTACGCGGGTTGGAGGCGGGCGGCGACGAGCTCGGCGACGTCGGCGAGGACGCCGGTGAGGTCGTAGTCCTTCGGGGTGAACACGGCGGCGACGCCGGCCTCGCGGAGCTTGCGTTCGTCCTCGGGCGGGATGATGCCGCCGGCGACGACCGGGACGTCGTGGCCCTCGGCGGCCAGGCCCTCGAGCACCTGGGGGACCAGCGCCAGGTGCGAGCCCGACAGGATCGACAGGCCGACGACGTGGACGTCCTCGTCGACGGCGGCACGCACGATCTGGTCCGGCGTCAGCCGGATGCCCTCGTAGATGACCTCCATGCCGAGGTCGCGGGCGCGGATGGCGACCTGCTCGGCACCGTTGCTGTGACCGTCGAGTCCGGGCTTGCCGACCAGGATCCGGAGCCGACGGCCGATCTGCTGCTCGACGGCCGCCACGCGGCGGCGGCCCTCGGCCAGCTTCTCGGCGAGGTCGCCCCCGGAGGCCATGGCCCCGTCCGATACGCCGGTCGGGCCGCGGTACTCGCCGAACACCTCGCGCAGCACCTGCGACCACTCGCCGGTCGTGGCGCCAGCCTTGGCGGCCGCGATGGACGCCGCCATGAGGTTGTCGTCACCTTCGGCCGCCCGGCGCAGTTCGTCGAGCGCGGCGGTGACCGCCGCCTCGTCGCGCGTGGAACGCCACGCCTCGAGCCGGGCGATCTGTTCGGCCTCGGCGGCGTCGTCGACCCGCAGGATCCCGCCCTCGGAGTCCACGAGCGGCGACGGCTCGTCGGTCGTGTGGGCGTTCACACCGATCACGGTCTGGGTGCCGGACTCGATGCCCCGCAGCCGCTGCGCGTTGGAGCGCACGAGCTCGGACTTCATGAAGTCGACCGCTTCGACGGCGCCGCCGAGGTCGAGGACCTGGTCGAGTAGCGCGGTGGCGCCCTGGATCAGCTCGTCGACCTTGCGCTCCATCACGACCGAACCCTCGAACAGGTCGTCGTTCTCGAGCAGGTCGGTCTCGAACGCCAGCACCTGCTGCATCCGCAGGGACAGCTGCTGGTCCCACGGGCGGGGTAGGCCGAGCGCCTCGTTCCACGCCGGTAGCTGCACGGCGCGGGCCCGGGCGTCCTTCGACAGGGTCACGCCGAGCATCTCGATGAGGATGCGGGTGATGTTGTTCTCGGGCTGCTGCTCGGTCAGGCCGAGCGAGTTGACCTGCACCCCGTACCGGAACCGGCGGTACTTGGGCTCCTCGACGCCGTAGCGCTCGTGGGTGATCCGGTCCCACAGCTCGACGAAGGCGCGCATCTTGGCGACCTCCTCGACGAACCGGATACCGGCGTTGACGAAGAACGAGATGCGCCCGACGACCTTGCCGAACTCCGCCTCGGG
>NZ_JBBEBZ010000120.1:0-21261 GCF_040882075.1 Nitriliruptor sp. | reverse complement strand
CCTCGGCGGCGTGCTGCGCCTCGTCCTTGACGTCCTCGGCGGCGTGCTGCGCCTCCTCGGCGACGCTCTTGGCGCTGGTGACCGCCTGGTCCTTGACGTCCTGGGCGCGGTCGACGACCTCGTCCTTGACGCTGCGAGCGCGCTGGCTGACGTCGTCGGTCACCGTCTGGACCCGGTCCTGGGCCTGTCCGACGATCTCCTGACGGCGCTGCTGCCCGCGGTCCGGGTCAGCCAGGTAGGCGGCGGCGGCGCCGGCACCCAGACCGACGGTGATCCAGAACAGCCGTCGCGGCCAGGTCGTACCGATCGACTCGGCCTCGAGCTCATCGAGACGCTCGCCGGCGCCGGCGGTCGCCGCAGCGATGTCGTCGAGACGCCCCGAGAGGTGCTTCTCGGTGCCGTCGAGCTTGCGGCCGAGCTTGCTCAGCTCACGCAGGACCGAGCCCTCGTTCGAGCCGACCGCTTCAGCGGTGCGGTCACGGACGCGGTCGACCTGGTCGGTGAGGAGGTCGGGGATCCTGTCGAGGTGCACGGAGGTTCCTTCGTCGGAGGGGCTGGGGCCGTCCCGTGAACGCACGGGAGGACCTCGGCTGCCACCGTGCCGGTTCCCAGCGTCCTCGTCAGGTGTCCGCACGGGTCCGACGGTCGGGGCTACCGGCGACGGCCGACCGTCCGGACGGGGGCCGGACGGCCGCTGGTCACTCGCTGCGGTCGCCACCTGCCCGGTCGATCCTGCTGGCGACGGCCCGGTAGACCGGCGGTGCGAGGTGACGCAGCGCCACGAACGACCGGTACCAGCTCGGGACGGTGCGCTCCGGCACGCCCGTCCGCAGCACCTCGACGATCCGGGCCGCGACGTCGTCGGGCTCGCCGACGAGCCGGGCCATCGGTCCGCTGGTGAGGTGGGCCTGGGGGAAGCCCTCGGTGACGATGAACCCGGGGTTGAGCTGGCAGACGGTGATGTCGCGGGACGCCCACGACAGCGACAGCGCCTCGGAGAGACCGACGACGCCGAACTTGCTCGCCGCGTAGCCAGCGGGGCCGATCCCGAGCTTGCCAGCGACCGACGCGACGTTCACGACCCGCGCCGGGGCGGACGCCTCGAGCAGGTCGGCGAACGCGGCGAGGCAGCGCACGGTGCCGAGCAGGTTCACGTCCAGCGTGTGGAGCGCGTCGTCGAGGTCGTCGCGCCCGACGAACGCGCCGCCGCCGACGCCGGCGTTGTTGATCAGGGCGTGACAGGCACCGAACTCGTCGCGGACCCGAGCTGCCAGGGCATCGACGGCAGCGGTGTCGGTCACGTCAGCTGCGTGGGGGACCAGGCGGCCCCGCTCGGAGCTGAGTTCGTCGGCCAGCGCGGTCAGGCGGTCGTCCCGACGTGCCACGGCGACCACCGTCGCGCCGACACGGACCAGCCGGCGGGCGGTGGCCTCACCGATACCGCTCGAGGCCCCGGTGACGACCACGACCTTGCCCTCGGGTGACGTCCAGCTCACGGTGACTCCTCGTCTCATCGACGTCGGGGGCGCGAGCCTCGCACGCCGGAGGAGCGGTGTGGCAACCGACGTCGTAAACGCGGTGACGGAGCGCTGCTCGAGGTCAGGTGCGGCGGTCCTCGGAGAGGGCGGCCAGCTCCCGCTGGAGCGCGGCACGTCGCGCCGCCAGCTGGTCGCGGCCCCCACCGCTGTGCGGGGGGACCTCCACCAGGTAACGCTCGACGTCCGCGAGCTCGGCAGCCACCGCGGCGCGTGTGCGCTGCGGTCGCTGCCCGCCCGCCTCGGTCGCTCCGGTCGCTCCGGTCGCTCCGGTCGCTCCGGTCGCTCCGGTCACGAGGAGGTCAGGACCTCGAACCGCAGTCCCTGGGCCTCCAGGCGCTTGCGGTAGCCGGTCCCGAGACCCTGCGCCGGGGTGACGGCGCCAACGTGTCCGGTCGGGCCGTCCTGGGCCAGGCTGAGGACCGCCTCGCCGAGCATCTTGGCGGTCTCGTCGTAGCCCGGGTCGCCGCCGCTCACGCGCGTGACGACCTGCTGGCCGCCGCCGGTGCCGTGGAAGGTGGCCGAGAACGTGCTGCGGGCCCGGCGTTCGGCGGACGGGCCCTCGCCCGACTCCGGGAGGAGCTTGTCGAGCAGTGCCCGCGTCGGTGGCAGGGCAGCGAGCGCGCCGAACGCGGCGACGCCGGCGAGGCCGCCGACGACCACCGGGAGGGTGCGGACCCGCGCGAAGTGGCCGTAGCGGAACTTCGACCCGTACCCGTCGAGCGCCGCCGCGGATCGGAGCACGATGGCCGGATCGATGGTGGGCAGCGGGACCCCGTAGCCGTCGATGCCGACCGCGGGGTCGATGCGGTGGATGCGAGCCGGGAGGCTGCGCACCTCGCGTTGACGTTCGCCCTCGACCCGGTTCGACGGCAGCTGCCGGGAGGCGATGGCCTCGACCGCGGATCGGGCGGTGCCGCCGCTGAAGCGGGCGTCGGCTTCGACGTACCCGCGTACGGTCAGCGGGGCGTCGGAGGGCAGGTGCTCCACCGCGAGGCCGACGCCGAGGTCGTGGGGCACCGAGTCGAAACCGCAGCACGACACCAGGCGGATGCCGGCGTCGCGCGCTCCCTGGTCGAAGCGTCGGCGGACGTCGGCGACGAAGGCGGGTTCTCCGGTGATGTCGGCGTACTCGGTACGGGCCCGGACGCACGCCTCGACGACGGGCAGGCCGTGCTCAGCGAACGGTCCCACCGTGGTCGCCAGCGCCTCGGTGCGACCAGCGAGCTCGGTCATCGCCTCCGGGTCGTGGACGTCGACCACCTCGATCGCCGGCCCGTCTCCCGGGAGGTCCGCGACGACCGCCTCGAGCTTGTCGCGGTTGCGCCCGGCGATCGCCCAGCGGACGGTGGTCCCGGCCGTCCGGCGCGCCAGGTGCGCGGCGGTGAGGCCACCGGTGAACCCGGTGGCTCCGAGCAGGACGACGTCGTACTGGCGAGCGGACACGGGTGGCCTCGCGAGGTCGGGGAAGGGACGTGCGCTCGACCGTACGTCGTCGTGGTCGGAGGAGCGGAACCGGTTACCGTCCGCCGGTCCGCCGCCGGCATCCCCGGCCAGTTCGAGGTCGATCGCCCGTGTCGCTCCCGCTCGCCGTGCTGGCGCTGGTCGTCGGTCTCGTGATCCTGGTCCGCGCCGCGGACACCTTCGTCGCTGGTGCGGAGTCCTTCGCCTTGCACCGGCGCTGGTCGCCGGCCGTCATCGGCGCGGTCATCGTCGGTTTCGGGACCTCCCTGCCCGAGCTCGTCACCTCGGTCATCGCCGCGTCCGGGGGGCAGCCCGACCTGGCGCTCGGCAACGCGGCGGGATCGAACGTGGCCAACCTGCTGCTCATCCTCGGCGTCGCGGCGCTGGTCGCTCCGATCGCCGGTCGTCGCGACCAGGCACCCCGACGTGACGGGCTGATCGCGGGCATCGCCAGTCTCCTGCTCCTCGCGGTCGCGATGCGCGGTGGGATCGGACCGGTCGAGGGGGCGCTGCTGGTCCTGGCCCTCCTCGGAGCTGTCGTCTGGCAGGTCCGTACCGCCCGCAGCGGCGAGCCGGCCACCGACGTCCCGCTGCCCGTGCCGGAACGCTTCGTCGGCCTCCGCATCCTCGGCGGTCTGATCGGGGTGCTGGTCGGCGCGCAGCTGCTGGTCGGTGGCGCCACGGTCCTCGCCGAACGCGCGGGGCTCCCCGAGATCGTCATCGGGTCGGTGCTCGTGGCGGTCGGGACCTCGCTGCCGGAGCTGGCGACGGCGATCGCCTCCGCCCGTCGCGGCCAGGTCGAGATCCTCCTCGGCAACCTGCTCGGATCGAACGCCTTCAACGCGCTGATGGTCGTCGGGACCTCCGCGCTCGTCGGTGCGGCACGGGGCGACGGCTTCCCCGTCGACGGTGCGGGCCTCGCGGTCGTCGCCGCGGCCGCGGTCGTGACGGGGGTCGCGGCGCTGGTGCTGTCGCGCCGGCCGGTCGTGACCCGTCCCGCCGGAGCGGTGCTGGTGGCGCTCCACGTCGCCTCGGTACCGGCGTTGATCGCGATCAGCTGAGCTTCGCAGCCCTGCCGCACGCAGCGGGAGCTCCGAACCGTCCGGTGGAGGGACCCACCGTCGGGGCGTCGAACAAGGCGGGGGTGACCGACGACGCGGGAGTCCAGCGGTGAACACGCGCACCTCGAGCCTGATGGCCGGCATCCTCGCTGCGACGCTCGGGGTCACCGGGGTCGCCGGGGTCGCCGGGGTCGCCGGGGTCGCCGGGGTCGCCGGGGTCGCCTCGGCGCAGGAGCCGCCGGACGAGGGGATGATCCTGCTCGAGGAGATCCCGAACATCGCGAACCGCAGCATCATGATGTCGCTCCCCCCGGACCCCGAGACCGCGCTCGAGGCCCTGTCCACCTCCCCGCAGGGAGCGGACGACGTCATCGGGATGCACCTCGGTCGACTGCATCCCACCCCGCACGAGTTCACGCCCGGCGTCGCGCCGCTGGTGAGCCTGCTCGGCGCACGCGCTGGCCTGCTGACGGACCCGCAGCACCTGGAGAAGAAGGGTCAGGACACCGCGAACGGTGAGGTCGCGGTCCTGCTGCTGCCGATCGATGCGACGACCGCCATCGTGATCCTGCCGACCGAGGTCGTGGAGTCCGATCCGCAGGCGACGCCGATGCCGGAGCGCCCCGTCGATCTGAGCGAGGTCACCTACGAGATCAACGGCGAGACCCGCACCATCGAGCAGTACATGGCCGACGGGGCGACGAACGCGCTCGCCTTCGCGCACGATGGCGAGTTCATCTTCGACGCCTACCAGAACGGGTTCACGGCGGACACACGTCACCAGCTGTGGTCGGCGACCAAGTCCGTGACGACCGCGCTCGTCGGCATCGCCGTCGACGAGGGCCTCGTCGAGTCGGTCCTCGATCCGATCGAGGAGTACATCCCCGAGGCCGCGGGCACCGCCTGGGAGGGCACGAGCGTCGAGGATCTGCTCCACATGGAGTCCGGCATCTACTGGGTCGACGTCCCGGTGCACCAGCCCGAACAGCTCGTCCTCATGGGGTTCGACTTCCACACCAACGGCCTGTACGGGATGACCCGCAACGACTACCTGCTGGAGCTGACGCGGGTGTCCGACCCCGGCGTGCACCACCGGTACAACAGCGCCGACACGCAGATGCTCGCCTGGCTGCTCGAGACCATCTACGACGACCCCTACTCGACCATCCTGTCCGACAAGATCTGGCAGCCGGCCGGCATGGAGAGCGACGCCCTCATCATGGTGGACCGTCAGGGTGACGCCTTCGCCTCCATGGGGCTGTTCGTGACCGCGAAGGACGCCATCCGCTTCGGTGAGCTGTTCCGCAACGGCGGCCGGAACCTCGAGGGTGAGCAGGTCGTCCCCGAACCCTGGGTCGAGGCCTCCTCGGACTACTCCGAGGAGACCGGCGGCCCTCGCGGCTACCAGTGGATGCGGTGGTCCGAGGGCTACACCGCCCAGGGCTTCGGCACGCAACGGATCGGCGTCGCACCCGCCCTGGACATGGTGGGCGTCCGGTTCGGCAACGACCCCGCGGATTCGATCGCGCCGAAGGAGTTCGAGGCGCTCTACGTGGCGGTGGCCGACGAGATCGGCGCTGGCGGCGACCCAAGCGGTCCGGGCGACCCCGGCGACCCCGGCGACCCGGGCGACCCGGGCGACCCGGGCGACCCCGGTGAACCTGGCGAGGGGAACGGCAACGGCAAGGGCAAGGGTGGCGGCACCGGCGGCGGGCGCGACGACGCACCCGGTCAGCAGGGCCGGTTGGTGGGAGCGGTCACCGACGTCACCCCGTTCCGTGACGGGTCGATCGTGCTCCTCCTCGGCCTGACCCTGGCCGCCGCGGCGATGCGCACCCGGAGCCGCTCGACCCAGCGCTGACCCCCTCATCCCCGACGGTCGTGACGGAACCTGGGCTCCAGCCCAGGGAGTTGCGACCGCTGCGGCCGGAACCGTTTCGTACGGGCGAGCTGATGCAACTTCCTGGGCTGCGGCCCAGGAAGTTGCGACCCAGGACGTTGCGCGATCGAGGCCCGGGGTCAGCTGCGGGTCACAGCCACTTGCCGGGGTTGAGCAGGTCGTGCGGGTCGAGCGCCCGTTTGATCGACCGCTGCACGGCGAGGCTGCCGGCGCCGATCTCGCGCTCGAGGAACGGCTGCTTGACGATGCCGATGCCGTGCTCGCCGGTGATCGTGCCGCCGAGGTCGAGCGCCACCTCGAGGATGTCGTTGAACGCCGCCTTGCCGCGCACGAGCGCGTCCTGGTCCCCGCGGGGCAGCACGATCGTGGGGTGCATGTTGCCGTCACCGGCGTGGCCGAAGGTCCCGATCGTGACGTCGCGGGCAGCGGCGATGTCCTCGGTGCGGCCGACGAGGTCCGGGATCCTCGACCTCGGGACGGCGACGTCGTCGAGCAGCGTGTCGCCGAGGCGTTCGAGCGCGGGGATCGCCAGCCGCCGCGCCTGGAGCAGCATCTCGGCCTCGTCGGCGTCGTCGGTCGCGGCGGTGTAGGTCGCACCGGCCCGGTCGCACAGCTCGGCCGCGCGTGCGACCTCGGTGCCCCGCAGCGGCACCGGTGAGTCCGACTGCACGAGCAGCAGCGCGGCCGCGTCCCGGTCGAGACCGAGGTTGCGCCAGTCGTCGACCGCGAGCAGCGTGGTCCGGTCGACGAGTTCCACCAGCGACAGCTGCAGGCCGCTGGCGACGAGGTCCGCGACGGCGACCCCCGCAGCGCCGAGCGTCGGGAAGACGGCGACCATCGTCGCGGCGCCCTCCGGGAGCGGGGTCAAGCGCACGCGGACCTTGGTCACGATCCCGAGCGTGCCCTCGCTACCGATCAGCAGCTGGGTCAGGTCGAGACCGGCCACGCCCTTGATGGTGCGCCGTCCCGTCTCGATCACCGTCCCGTCCGCCATCACGACCTCGAGACCGAGGACGTGGTCGCGGGTCACCCCGTACTTGACGCAGCACAGGCCACCCGCGTTCGTGGCGACGTTCCCGCCGATCGAGCAGAAGGTCTTGCTCGCCGGGTCGGGCGGGTACCAGAGGCCCGCGTCGGCCGTGGCGAGCGAGATGTCGGCGTTGATGACACCCGGTTCGAGGACCGCCATCTGATCGACCGCATCGATCTCGACGATCCGGTCCATGCGCTCGAGGCAGAGCACGAGGCACCCGTCGATCGCGGACGACCCACCGCACAGCGAGCTTCCCGCTCCGCGGGGCACGATCGGGACCCGGTGGGCTGCGGCGACCCGGACAGCCGTCGCGACCTGTTCGGTCGTGGTCGGGAACGCGGCCGCGAGCGGCGTGCCGGGCTCGATCCACTCGGTGCGGTCGTAGCGGTAGGTCTGGAGCACGTCCGGGTCGGTGACGAGCGCACCGGCGGGCAGCGCGTCGCCGAGCTCCTCGACGAACCGGTCGGCCACGGTCGCTCCTCTCCGAAGCGGCGAGGGTAGGCGCCCGTGCGCGGGCTCCACGCCCGTCCCCGGAGGCCGCGTGCCCCCTCGCCGAGCGGTAGCGTGGACCGACGGTTCGGCGACCCGTGCGAGGTGACGACAGATGACCAGCGCTCCCGTGACAGCTGAGGCTCAGGGCACCCCGGTCCCGGCGTTCGGCACGGTCCTCGCCCCGACCATGGCCACGGTCACGGTCGTCGACGGTGCCTACGGCGACCTCGAGCTGGTCCTGATGGCGCCGATCGCGATGCACCCGGCCGCCCACGCGCTGCACTACGGCAGCACCTGCTTCGAGGGGCTGAAGGCGCACCGCGGGACCGACGGCAAGGTCCGGCTGTTCCGTGTCGACGCGCACGCGGACCGGATGGCGGACTCCGCCCGGCGTCTGCACCTGCCGGTGCCGGACCCCGCGCTGGTGACCGAGGCGATCGTCCGCGTCACCGCCGCGAACATCGATCTCACCCCACAGGCACCGGGGGCACTCTACCTGCGGCCGGTGCTGCTCGGCACGCTCGAGAACATCGGCGCCGCGGCCGCACCGTCGACCGACGCGCTGTTCTACGTCATCGCCTCGCCCGTGGGGGACTACTTCACCGGCGACCGCGGGCTGCGGCTCTGGGTCGAGACGGTGCTGCCCCGCACGACCCCACAGTTCGGGCGCATCAAGACCGGCGCGAACTACGCGATGGCGCTCGGCCCGACCCTGGCCAAGAAGCGCGAGCACCAGGTCGACCAGGTGCTGTTCGCCCCCGACGGGGACGTGCAGGAGACCGGCGCCGCCAACGCCCTGCTGCTATCCGAGGACCGGATCGTCACCCGCGGGCTCGACGACTCCTTCCTGCACGGGGTCACCCGCGACAGCGTCCTGACGCTCGCTCGCGACCTCGGGATGGAGGTCGAGGAACGACCGGTATCGGTCGACGAGCTGTACGCCTGGTGCCGGGACGGTGGCGAGGTGGCCCTGTCGGGCACGGCCGCGGTCCTCGCTGGGGTCGGCGCGCTCGTGTCCGACGACGGCGAGTGCGAGGTGACCGGCGGCGAACCCGGCCCGGTGACCTCCCGCCTGCGCAACGCCCTGCTCGCCCTGCAACGCGGCGAGGCCGAGGACACCCACGGTTGGACCCGCGAGGTCACCGCCGCGGACGCCTGAACGAGCGGCGCCGGTCCGCACCGTGGGCCGAGTCACGTCGGGAGGTCGTGCCGAGTCACGCCGGCAGGTCGTGGCTGACCCCGGTCATCGCTTCGGTCCGGTCGAACAGCTCGCGGGCGACCCGCTCGTCCTTCGCGGCGCTGCTGCGCCCCGCCGGACCGGGTGCGCCCCGCATCCCGCGCAACCCCTGCGGTCCCCAGTACGAGCCGCTCACGACCCCAGGGGCCACGGCGGCGAACAGCTGGGGCAGCGCGCCCTCGGCAGCCGGCTGGGCGATGATCGCGTTCAGGACGTTGTTGGCCGCGTCCATCCACCGACCGCTCAACCCGCCCTGCATCGACGGTCCCTTGGTCTGCAGCTCGGTGGCGGCGTACCCGGGGTGCGCAGCGGCGACCGTGATCGGCGATGCAGCCGCCTCGCAGCGGCGGCTCAGCTCGCGGACGTACAGCAGGTTGGCGAGCTTGCTCTGGCCGTAGGCCAGCCACCGCTGGTAGCGGCGCCGGTCCCAGTGCAGGTCGTCGAGGTCGATACGACCGACGCGGTGCATCTCGGACGAGATGACCACGACGCGCGGATCGTCGGCCCGGTCCAGCAGGGGGAGGAGCGCGGCGACGAACGCTGCGTGGCCGATGTGGTTGACGCCGAGCTGCAGCTCGAAGCCGTCGACGGTCCGTGACTCGGGGGTCGCCATGAGCCCGGCGTTGGCGATGAGCACGTCGATGCGATCGTGGCGGTCGGCGATGACCGCGGCGGCGTGCTGGACCGACGCGAGGTCAGCGAGGTCGAGGTCGACCTGCTCGAGGACCGCGCCGGGCACGGCGCGACGGACCCGGTCCGCGGCGGCCGCCGTCTTGGTCGCGTTCCGGGTGGCCATCACGACGCGGGCTCCCGCGGCAGCCAGCGCCCGGGTGTTCTCGAGCCCGAGCCCAGCGCTGGCCCCCGTCACGACGACGGTGCGCCCGGTCTGATCGGGTACGTCCCGTTCGCTCCAACCCACAGGTGGCTCTCCAGCTTCGGTCGATGTCGAGGTGGCGACCCTACGGGCCGTTCCGGGCCGCTCCGGGTCCGGACGGTCAGCGGTGACGGCCAGCCGGGCGGGCGTCCGCAGGCAGGGCACCGGTCGCCAGGAACCGGCCGAGGTCGGCCACGGCACGGTCGGCGGCCGGGAGCATGCCGACGAACACCTGGTGGACGTGCCACATGCCGGGCCAGACCTGCAGGTGGACGTCCCCGCCCGCCTCCGCCGCGGCGTCGACGTAGGCGAACGCGTCGTCACGCAAGGCCTCGGCGCCGCCCACCTGCACCAGCGTCGGCGGTAGCGAGGTCAGGTCCGCCCACCGGGGGGAGACCAGCGGATCGGTGGGGTCGTAGGCCCCGGCGAGGTAGTCGCCGACGGCGTCGAAGCCGCCACGGACGAGCAGGGGGTCGTCGGAGGTGTCCCAGCTGCCCTCGGGCGTGGTCAGGTCGACGAAGGGCGAGATCGCACCGACCGCAGCGATCGAGGTGTCCCCGGCGTCGCGCAGGGCGACCGCCAGCCCGATGGCGAGGTTGCCGCCGGCGGAATCGCCGGCGAGCGTCAGCCGCTGTGGTGCCCGCTCGAGCAGGGCGCCGTGGACCGCCCGGACGTCGTCGGCGGCCGCGGGGAAGGGATGCTCGGGGGCGAGCCGGTAGTCCGCCACGACCACGGTCGCATCGGCGGCCCCGGCGAGCGCCGCGGTGAGCCCCCGGTGCGATCGAGGCGAACCCACGACGAACCCGCCGCCGTGGACGTACAGCAGCACGTGGGGGTCGCCCTCCCGGTGTGCCGCCCGACCGCGGGCGCGCAGCACCTCGACGGGGACGCCGGCGATGTGGCCGTGGCGCACCTCGACGCGGTGGCGGAGGGTCCCGATGCTGCCGCCGAGCGCGTCCTGCAGCTTGCGCGCCGCAGGCATCGACAGGCTGCCGTCGAGGGTCCGTCGCACGACCCCACGGGTGAACGCGCGTGCCGCCACCTCGGTGCGGGTCAGCTCGGTGCCGTCGCTCGCCCGGGTCACGCCGGCACCTGCTGGTCGGTGTCCGCGTGCCCGCGCGCGACGGCGGACGGGTCGACGTCGGTCCGGGTCGGCAGCTGCGACCGCGCGACCAACGTGTGCGCGGCCGGATCGAACCGGCGCGTCCGCCAGCGGTACTCGAGCGTGGTCCCCACCCAGTTGTTCACGATGCGGCCGTTCTCATCGACGTACCAGCTGTCGCAGTTCCCCGACCAGATCGACTCCCGCAGCCGCCGTTGCAGCGAGTCGTTGAAGCGGCGGTGGACCCCTTCGTCGACCTCGACGCTGGCCAGGCCGCGGTCGACCATGGTGCGTACGACCTGGCCGATGTACCGCGCCTGGCACTCGAGCATGAAGATGATCGAGTTGTGGCCGAGGTTGGTGTTGGGGCCGTACATGAGGAACAGGTTCGGGAAACCGGCGACGGTGATGCCGAGGTGGGCTTCGGCACCGTCGCGCCAGGCGTCGTCCAGCTCGGCGCCGTCCCGGCCGACGACCTCGATCGGGGCGAGGAACTCGGTGGTCTTGAACCCCGTGCCCCAGACGATGGTGTCGCACGGCAGCCGGGTCCCGTCGGTCAACACCACCGCGTCAGCCTCGACCCGTGCCACCCCACCGTCGACGACGTCGACGTTCGGTCGGGACAGCGCGGGGTACCACTCGTTGGATTGCAGGATGCGCTTGCACCCGATCGGGTAGTCGGGGAGCAGCCGCTCCTGCAGCTGCGGATCGTCCGGCACCCCACGCCGCAGGTGTCGCTTCGCGAGCTCGGTGGCGACGCGGCCGGCGACCTTGTTGCCGCTGAACGCGGGCCAGCGGCCCTCGGAGCGGACGTAGAGGTAGGCCCGGTGCGCGGTGGCGAAACCCGGGACCTTCGCGAACGCCGTCCGTTCGAGATCGGTGTAGCTGCGGTCGCCCTTGGCGACCACCCACGGCGCGGACCGCTGGATCACCGTGACCCGGTCGGCGCGCTCGGCGAGGTGGGGCACGAACTGGATGGCGCTCGCGCCCGTGCCGACGACCACGACCTGCGCGCCGTCGAGCGGGGCGTCGTGCTCCCACCGCGCCGAGTGGAAGTGGCGGCCCGCGAAGTCCTCGAGCCCGGGCAGGTTCGGGACGGCGGGACGGTTCAGCTGGCCCGTCCCCGCGACGAGGACGTCGAACTCGAGCACCTCGCCGGAGTCGAGGTGGACGTCCCAGGTCGCGGTGGCGTCCGACCACACCGCTCGCAGGACCTCGACCCCGAAGCGGCAGTGGGGCAGCAGGCCGCGCTGCCGGGCGACCCGCTGGAGGTAGGTGTGGATCTCGGCCTGGGGCGCGAACCGCAGCGACCAATCGGCGTTCGGCGCCCACGAGAACGAGTAGAGGTGGCTCGGCACGTCGCACGCGGCACCGGGGTAGGTGTTGTCGCGCCAGACGCCACCGACCTCGTCGGCCTTCTCGAGCAGCGTGAACGAGCGCACCCCGAGCTGCTGGAGCTCGGCGGCGATCGCGACGCCGGAGAACCCGGTCCCGATGATGCCGACGCGGGGCGTCCGCGTCCGGGCAGGCGAGGTGCTGGACTGAGGTGCGGTGGCGGTGGGCACAGGTGAGCTCCGGTCGGTGCCCTCGGACGGTAGAGCCTGGTCCGCCATCGCACCCTGTCGTGGCCGGACACGTGGTTGTTCGTTCCGGACACGGGCGTGCGAGGATGACGATGGCGACGGAGGGGAGCGGCGGTGGTGGACCTCGGGATGGGGCGAGCGGCCACCAGCGTCGAGCTACTGGTCCAGCTCGGCGCGGAGCACGGTGTGCCGGCCGGGAGGCTGCTCGGACCCGCGGGCCTGCGCGACCGCGACCTCGGAACCCCGGACGCGGAGGTGACCGCCGGCGAGGAGCTCGAGGTGGTTCGTGCTCTCGTCGCGGAGACGGGTGGGCCACCGGGACTCGGGCTCGCCGCCGGCCAGCGCTACCACCTCACCACCTACGGGATCTGGGGGTTCGCGCTGGTGTCGAGCCCGACGTTGCGGGCTGCCCTGGACGTCGGGTCGCGCCACCTCGGCCTGACCTACGCCCTGACCACGATCGAGATCGCGGTGAGGTCCCCGGACGCCCGCGTGGTGTTCGGGGACGCGCACCTGCCCGTGGGTGTCCGCGCGTTCGTGGTCGAGCGCGACGCCGCCGCGCTGCGGACGGTGCAGCGCGAGCTGTTCGGGGACCCCGTCCCCCTCCACAGCGTCTCCCTGCGGGCTCCACCGCCACCTGATCCGGGTGCGTTCGAGGAGCTGTTCGGGGCCCCGGTGCGCTTCGGCGCGGACGTCAACGAGGTGGTGCTCGATACCGACACCCTCGACCTGCCCCTGCCGCGCGCGGACGCCCGTACCGCGGCCCTCGCTGAAGTCCAGTGCGCGCAGCTGCTCGAGACGCGGCACGCGCGTACCGCGACGGCGGGTGCGGTCCGTCAGCGGTTGCTCCGTGATCCCTCGGCTCCCCCGTCGATGGTCGAGGTCGCCGCCGTCCGGCACGTGACCGAACGCACCCTGCGACGGCAGTTGGAAGCGGAGGGGACCAGCTTCCGGCAGCTGCTCGACGAGGTCCGTGAGGCGCTGGCCCACGAGCTGCTTCTCGAGGCAGGGCTGTCGGTGGAGCAGACCGCCCGCCGCCTCGGCTTCGCGGAACCCGCCAGCTTCGTCCACGCCTTCCGGCGGTGGACCGGGACGACGCCGGGCGGCTACCGCGACGCGCACCGCCGCTGAGGGCGGGAGACCGGGTGCGGAGGTCGGGTAGGTTCCCGGCCTCGCGCACATGGGAGATGTCGCTCGTGGGGAACCCCGTGTACACCGGCGTCATCGGTGCGGTCCTCGCCACCTTCAAGGCGATGTCCTGGGACGTGCGCGTCACCGGTGAGGAGCACGTCCCAGCCACGGGTGGTGGCATCGTGGCCACCAACCACGTCGGCTACCTCGACTTCGTCTTCGCGGGGTACGGCGTCCGCCAGCAGGGCAAGCGTCGCCTGCGTTTCGTCGCCAAGCGCGAGGTGTTCGACAACACCTTCTCCGGCCCGCTGATGCGCGCCATGGGCCACATCCCGGTCGATCGCGGTGGGAACACCGTCGTGGCGATGCGCGAGGTCTCGAACGCGCTGGACGCCGGCGACCTGGTCGGCATGTTCCCCGAGGGCACCATCAGCCGATCGTTCGTGCCCCTGCCCGGCCGGCCCGGCGCGGTGCGGATGGCCGTGGGGTCGGGGGTGCCGTTGATCCCCGGAGCCGTCTGGGGCACCCAGCGGATCTACACCAAGGGGCGCAAGCCGTCGCCCGCGCGGAAGGCGGTCGTGACCGTCGTCTTCGGGCCACCCGTCGCCTACGAGCCGGGCGAGGACCCCGTCGCGGTGCACGAGCGGCTCATGGCCGCCATCGGCGAGCTCGTCACGCGGTTGCAGGACGAGTACCCGCAGGCCCCCTCGTCACCGGACGACGCCTGGTGGCAGCCGGCGCACCTCGGGGGCAGCGCCCCGACCCCGGAGGACGCGAAGCGGCGGGCCGACGAGGAAGCGGCCGAACGCCGGGCGCGCCGAGCCGCGGAGGGCGGACCCCCCACGGATCGCTGACGCCGGGTCAGGCGCTGCGTCGACGTCCGCTGTCACGGGCGCCACCGCGGGGGTTGCCGCCGCTGCGCTGGCCACCGTTGCCGGACCGCTTCGCCGTTCCGCTGCGCTGGCCGCCGCCGTCGCCGCGCTTCGGGCCACCGCCACGACCGCTGTTGCTGCGCTGGCCACCGCTCCCGCGCGGACGACCGCCGCCGGTGCGCGGTGCGCCGCCGCCCTTGCCCTTGGCCCCGCCGGTGCGGTGGGGACGGACGTGGGGGAGGGTCGGCTCCGGGAAGTCGTCGGTGGTGAGCAGGTCGACGTCGACGTGGTGCATGCCTCGGGGCAGGTCCAGCGCGATCTGCATCTTGTCGACGTCGGTCGACTCCTCGTCACCGACGAACGAGACCACGACGCCCTCGGCGCCCGCGCGGCCCGTGCGACCCGAACGGTGCACGTAGTCCTTGTGGTCGGCCGGCAGGTCGTAGTGCACGACGACGGCCACGTCGTCGACGTGGATGCCGCGCGCTGCGACGTCGGTGGCGACGAGGGTGCTGACCGAGCCGTTCTGGAACTCGCGGAGCGCCTTCTCGCGCTGACGCTGGCTGCGGTCACCGTGGATGGCGGCGGTGGAGATCCCGTCGGTGGCCAGCTGGCGTGCGAGCCGGTCCGCGCCACGCTTGGTGCGCGTGAACACGATCGCTGGCGACATCTCGCGCAGGACCTTCGCGGTCACGGCGCGGCGCATCGGCCGCTCGGCGGGCCAGAACAGGTGGCGGACGTCGCCGCGCTCCTCGACCGGCGAGGAGACCTCGCGACGGATCGGGTCGCGCTGGTAGCGACGCACCAGCTCGTCGACGTCGCCGTCGAGGGTGGCGGAGAACAGCAGCGTCTGGCGGTCCTCGCGGCACGCGTCCAGCAGGCGCTTGACCTCGGGCAGGAAGCCCATGTCGGCCATGCGGTCGGCTTCGTCGAGGACCACGAGCTCGACGTCGGCGAGGCAGATGTCACCGCGACGGACGAGGTCGGCGAGACGGCCGGGGCAGGCGACGACGATGTCGACACCGGCGCGGAGCCGTTTGACGTCCTTGCGGATGTCGGTGCCACCGAAGATCGTCGCGACGCGGCGGCCGCGCAGCTCGGCCAGCGGCTGGATGGTCTCCTTGACCTGCGTCGCCAGCTCACGGGTGGGGACCAGCAGCAGGGCGCGCGGGCGTCCGGGGGCGCCACGACCGACGCGAGCCGCGACGGGGATGGCGAACGCCAGGGTCTTGCCGGAGCCGGTGGGGGCCTTGCCGGACAGGTCGCGACCGGCGAGGGAATCCTCGACCGTCAGCTCCTGGATCGGGAACGGCGAGGTGATGCCGAGCTGGTCGAGCTTGCGGGTGAACTCCGCGGGGACGCCGAGGTCGGCGAAGGTGGTCGTGGAATCCGGGGTGGAGTCGGGTCGTGCGGGAGCGGTGGTGCGGGACATGAGGTCTCGTCGGTTCCTGCGCCGGGCTGTGAGGGCGCGGTGGCGCCTCGGCCGGGAGCGGCCGAGGCGAGCAGCGATCGTGCGCGCACGTCGGCGCGGACGCCGGGGGCACGAGAGGATCGGTGCGTGGTTGGACACGCAGCCGGGGGGTCGATCCTCACCGAGAGCTCGGTGGTGATCGATCCGCGTCGAGGGCCGGTCCTCGACGGACCTGGAGGTCCGGGGGAGGGCAGCTGGGCGACGCGCGTGTCGTCGCGCGGACGCGACGTGCTGGGCACGGTACCAGGTCGCTCGCTCCGCCCGCCTCGGCCGCTCACCGTCCCCGAAGCTCGGGGGTGGATGCCCACCCCCGGCGAGCTCGCCCGGCCCGATCCGTGGTTGGCTACCGCCATGGCCGACCTCGTGCACCTGTCCGACCCGAGCGATCCGACGCTCGGGGATTACGCCGCGCTCACCGACCCGGCGCTCCGCAAGCGCTACGAGCACCAGCGCGGGGTGCTGATCGCCGAGGGGCCGAACCCCGTCCGCGAGCTGGTCGCCTCGCCCTACCGGGTGCGGTCGTTGCTGCTGGCCGAGGAACGGGTGAGCGAGGTCAGCGATCTGCTGGTCGAGGTGGACGCGCCCGCGTACGTGGTCCCTCGGGACGTCCTCTACGAGCTGGTGCGCTTCCCGCTCCACCAGGGCGTGCTCGGGTGCGGGGAGCGGCGCGCCCCGCTGCAGGTCGCCGCGGTCACGGGCGGCACCCGCCGGCTGCTGGTCCTCGAGGGCCTGAACGACCACGAGAACCTCGGCACCCTGTTCCGTTCGGCTCGTGGCCTCGGCTACGGCGGTGTGCTGCTCGGGCCCGGGTGCGCCGATCCGCTGTACCGACGCAGCGTGCGGGTCTCGATGGGGCACGTGCTGCGGGTCCCGTTCGCTCGCGCCCAGGGGACGACGAGCGCGCTGCTCGCCGAGCTGCACGGAGCCGGGTTCACGACGGTCGCGTTGACGCCGGACGTCGACGCCCAGGATCTGCGGGACCTCGCGGCGGGGCTCGAGCACGAGCCCACCGCGGTCGTCCTCGGGGCCGAGGGGCCGGGGTTGACCGAGGATGCCCTCGCTGGCGCGCACGTCCGGGCTCGCATCCCGATGCGCGCCGGCGTGGACTCGCTGAACGTCGCCGCCGCGGGCGCGATCGCGATGCACGCCCTGTCGCCGCGCTGACCCACCGGGGCTCGAGGTGCTCCTGCCCGCCGGGACCGATCCCGACGACGTGGTAGCTGACGCCCGCCGTCGGAAGGTCCGGTGCGGGGTAGCGTCCCGCCGAACCTTCTCGAGGAGCGGACGTGCAGCTACGGGACGCGGTGGTGGTCATCACGGGGGCGGGCAGCGGCATCGGGGCGGCGATGGCCCGGCGCTTCGCAGCCGAGGGCGCGGCCGCGCTGCTGCTCGCCGACATCGACGAGGCGTCGGTCACCGCGCTCGCCGACGAGCTCGCCACGGACAGCTGTCGAGCCCTCGCCCGGCGTGTCGACGTCGGTGACCGCGAGCAGGTCGAGGAGATGGTCGCCGCCGCAGTTTCTGAGCTCGGCCCGATCGACCTGCTCTGCTCGAACGCCGGCATCGGCGCTGGTGCCGGCCTCGACGCGCCCGACGAGGACTGGGACCGGCTCTGGCGGATCAACGTGATGGCCCACGTGCACGCGGCGCGTGCAGCACTACCCGCGATGGTGGAACGGGGGTCCGGCTACCTGCTCCAGACCGCCTCGGCCGCGGGGCTGCTGACGACGCCGGGGGACGCGCCCTACACCGCGACCAAGCACGCCGCCGTCGGGCTGGCCGAGTGGATCGCGGTGACCTACGGCGGCCGCGGCGTCAAGGTCAGCGCCCTCTGCCCGCAGGCGGTCAACACCCCGTTGCTGCAGGGGCCCGCGGAGGAGGGCAACGCCTCCGCCCTGGCGGTGCGCGGAGCGTCGGCCGTGCTCGAACCCGAGGATGTGGCCGACGCGGTCGTCCGCGGGCTCGCTGACGAGCGGTTCCTGATCCTGCCCCACGCCGAGGTGGCGGACCACGTGGCGTTCAAGGTCGCGGACCGTGACCGCTGGATCGCGGCCATCCGCCGGGCGCTGGCCGGGTCGGGCACGATCGCCTGACAGACGCCGCCGCCGCTCAGGCCACCTTCCGAGACCGGCGTCCGCCCCTGGAGGAGCGGACGGGCGGACGCCGCCGCTCAGTTCCCGCGGCGACCGACCGCCGGTTCGGGCCCGGCTGGCTGGTGGGGGACCTGGGCGAGCTCGCCCGTGGGGTCGCGGCGTTCCAGGAACGCGCGCATCATCGGGAGCGATTCGATCCATCCGTCGGGGGCGCGGTCCACGCCTTCGATGGCCCGGTGGATCGCGTGCCGCTGCTGGCGCAGCCACGCAGCGGCCGCGATCCGCTGATCCTGGGTCAGGGCGTCGGTCCGGACCAGGAGCGCGTCGTCGCCGGTCCGCAGGTACCGCTCCCAGCTGTTGCGCAGCACCCAGTGGTCCGGGTCCTGCAGGAGCCACCGGAGCCGGTCGCGGGACTCGGTGCTCATGCCGGGGGGGACCGCTCGTCGGTAGCCGGCGCCCACCGGCCGGTCCGGGGTCCCGACCGGGATCTCGCCCGTCCGTGCGGTCGCGGTGTCGTCAGCCACGTGGTCCTCCATCGGGCCAGCTGTCGGCGATCTCGTCCATGGCGTCCTCGAAGGTCCGAGCGGGCTGCACGTCCAGGTTCGCCCCCAGCTGCCGGGTGGCGTACGTGCCGCGCCAGACAACGTCCGGGTCCGGCGGCGGGGGTGGGGCGCCGCCCATCCGGTCGGCGACCGCGTCGCGGTACTCCCCGAAGGTCACGTGCCCGCCGACCACGTTCACCGTGAGGCCGCGGACCACCTCGACGTCGGCGTCCAGCGCGGCCAGGATGGCATCGACCAGGTCCTCCACGTGGACCCAGCCGAAGGTCCCCTCGCGGTGGATGGCTGGACCGTCGCCGTCGCGGACGCGTGCGGGGATCCGTGTGCCCCAGGTCGACGTGGGCCCGGCACCGAGCACGGCCGGGGGTCGCAGGATCGTGGCGGCGAGACCGGTGCTCACGGCGCGCTCGACGACCTCTTCGGCCAGCGCCTTGGTCGTCGCGTAGGCGTTGCCCGAGCTGCTGGTCGGCGGCGCCTCGCCATCCCGGGCCACGAGGGGGTCGTCCTCGACGACCTCGCGATCGCCGATGGCGGCGAGGTCGTAGACCGAGGTCGTGGAGACGTGGATCAGCCGTTGACCGGACAGGAGGGCAGCTCCTGCCACGGCCTGGGTCCCGTCGACGTTCACGGCGCGGGCCGTGGCCCGGTCCGGTCCGGCGACGGCCGCGGCGTGCACGACGGCAGCCGCCTCGCGGCCGGCCTCTTGCAGGCCCTCGAGGTCACCGAGCGCCACGGTGCGCTGATCGACGCCGAGCGCCGCCAGTTCGTCGGACGGTCGGCGCACGGCGGCGATGACCTCGTCGCCGCGATCTCGCAGCCGTCGCGCGACGCGTCCACCGACGAAACCGGTCGCTCCCGTCACCACCACCGTGCCCACGGTTCCTCCGTGCAGCGGTGCTCAGCGCGGACCGCCGCACCGAGGGACGGTAGCGGTCGCGGCGGGCGACGACGATCGGTGGCCTGTTCGGTCGTGCACGCCCACGTCAGCGGCCGAACACGCGGACCTCGCGCACCTCGGCCCGGAACCGGCGCCCTCCCTCGGGGAGATCGGTGAACCACACCAGCACGGTCCGGACCTCGGTGTCCGGCAGGTTCGGGAACTGGAGCTGGGCTGCGGGGACCGGACCGCCTCCGAGCCGCGTCCCCCACCCGTCGGGGATCTGGTCGTCGGCCGGTGGCCCCTCGGGGGAGGCCCACAGCTCGACGCTGCCCCCCTCGTTCGACAGCTCGACCTCGACGCGCTCGAGCGCTGTCGGTGTCTCCAGTTCGAGCCAGATGCCGACGCCGGCCTTGTCGAAGCCTCCGAAGTCGGCGGAGTTGTAGGTCTCGGTGGGCCAGTAGGTCTCCGGGTCCCCGTCGAAGGCGAAGTCCACGTCGCCCCCGCGTTCGCTGCGGTCACCCTCGGGATCGTGGTCGCCACCGGAGACGATGGCGAGCGGTTCACGGTCCGGGTCGCCGGCGCCCGCGGTCGGCTCCGCGTCGCCGTCCGGGGCGGGCCGGTCCGTCAGCGCCGTGTTCAGCCCGATCGCGATGAGCAGGACGGCGACGCCCGCGACCGCGGCCAACACCCACCGCCGCGCGGTCGATGGCCCCGTCGGCGGCGCGCTGACCGGGTCGGCAGGGGACCCCTGGGCCGCGAGCGTCGAGGTGGCGTCGTGAGCGCGGACCTGCTCATCGGTGCGGGCCTCGGGTGGGCTCGCCGCGACGGAGGGGACGCGTCCGAGGCTCCCGTCCGACGCGTCGATCGCGCGCGTCGAACCGATGTCCTCGTCGGGTGCGGTGTCGGTGGCCAGGGGCTGCTGCGCGGGTGCAGCGTCAGCACCGGGATCGAGCGGCCGATCCGGCGCGGCGGGGGCAGGTCCAGCGGCGTCGATGGGTGCGATGCGATCGGAAGCGACCGGTGTCGTGTTGCGCGCGGGGACCTGCGCGATCCGCGCCGCGAGCCCACGGTTGTGGGGCGCGGCGAACGGTGCCAGGGCACGGGCGAGCTCGGCGCCGTCCTCGGGGCGTTCCCTCGGATCGATACGGGTCGCCCAGTCGATGACCTCGTCGAGGCCTGGTGGCAGATCGGGGACGAGCTCGTCGATCGGCGGGAGCGACGTGGTGAGGCGCCGGGCGGCCACCTCGACGGCGTTGCCCTCCCCGAACGGTGCACGGCCGGTCAGCACCTCGTGCAGGACCAGGCCGAGCGCGTAGACGTCGGCACGGGCGTCGATGGGATCGTCCCGCAGCTGCTCGGGCGCGAGGTAGCGCGCCGTGCCGAGCACCATCCCGGTGCGGGTGAGGCGGGAGGTCGCGGCACCGAGCGCACGGGCGATGCCGAAGTCCGCCAGCTTGGCGACGCCCTCGGCCGTGAGCAGGATGTTGGCGGGCTTGACGTCGCGGTGGACGATGCCGGCCTGGTGGGCGGTGCCGAGCGCCCCCGCGACCTGCTTGCCGACCGCGGCGGCCTGGTCGGGGTCGAGCGGTCCGTCGCGGAGCACGTCGGCGAGGTTGACGCCCTCGACCAGCTCCATCACGAGGTAGTCGTCGTCCCCGTCCCGTCCGAGGTCGTAGACCAGCACCGCGTTCGGGTGGGTCAGCTTGGCGGCCGCGGTGGCCTCGATCCGGAACCGGGTCCCGGCATCGGGGTCATCGGCCAGCTCGGCGTGCAGCAGCTTGACGGCGACGGGACGGTCGAGCGCGCGGTCGTGGCCGCGCCACACGGTGCCCGCGCCACCGGTGCCGAGCCGGTCGCGGAGCTCGTAACGGTCGGCGAGGATGCGCCCACGCTGGCTGCGTGTTGCCACGAACGCCTCCGCGGGTCAGCTCGCACCGACGCCGGGCGGCACGCCCGGCGGGGGGGGCGGGGGG